>JABRVY010000428.1:0-1050 GCA_039961755.1 Acidobacteriota bacterium
GCCACCTCCCTGCCGGGGGTGTGGGCGGTGGGGGACTGCATCGCCGTCCCCCACGCGGTGCTTCCCACGCCGGTGTGCCTGCCGCTGGGTTCGCTGGCCAACCGGCAGGGGCGGGTCGCCGCCAACGTCATCGCCGGCCGGGCCGATCGCCTGCCGCCGGTGGCCGGGGCCATGGCGATCAAGGTGTTCGACTGCCACGTGGCCGCCACCGGCATCTCGGCCACCCAGGCGGGGCGGCACGGAGTGCCGGCGGCGAGCGTCTGGGTGACCGCCCACGACCGTGCCCACTACTGGCCTGAGGTGGATGAAATCGCCCTCGCGCTGGTGTACGACCCCACCACCCGGCGGGTGCTGGGGGTGCAGGGGGTGGGCTCGGCGGAGGTGATCAAGCGCATCGACGTGGCGACCCAGGTCATCGCCCGGGGTGGAACCATTGACGAGCTGGCCCACCTGGAACACGCCTACGCGCCGCCCTACGCCCCCGCCCTGGATCCCCTGGCGGTGGCGGCCTTCGCCGCCCAGAACCAGGAGGACGGCGTGCAGGCCCGGTCGCCGCTGGCGCCGGTGGGCGGAGCGACGGTCCTGGATGTGCGGCACCAGTGGGAACGGGAGGAGCGCCCCGCCAACGGTGGCCACGCCCTGGCGGTGCCGCTGGGAGAGCTGCGTACCGAGGTGGAGGCCCTGCGGGAGAACACCGAGCTGGTGGTGTGCGAGCGGGGGGCGCGGGCGGCGGAGGCGGTGCGCATGCTGGCGGCGGCGGGTCGGGGCGCTGCCTACCTGGGTGGAGGGTTGCGCTGGCGTCAGCTGCTGCGCTGGGGGCGGTCGTGACCCCAGGGGCAACGCCAGTAGCCATGGTCGGCCTCGACCACCACGTGGCCGGGGTCGATCTGTTGGCCCGGGCGTGCGGGCGGGCGCGGGAGTTGCCGGCCATCCGCGCCCTCTGCAACGGGGTGGTGGCGGTGAGCACCTGTCACCGGCGGGAGCTGTACCTGGAGGGAGTTGCCCCGGCCGGCCTGGCCATGCTGGCGGAGCGCTGGCTGGGGGAGGAGG
>JABRVY010000429.1:0-3140 GCA_039961755.1 Acidobacteriota bacterium
GCGACCCCCACCACCCACTGGGGGTCGCTCGAGGCGCTGACGGGCAGCACGTGAATGGGGTCGCCGGAGAGGTTGTCGATGACCGAGGCGTAGACCAGGTAGCGGGCGTCGAGCCCCTGCGCCCGCACCACGGCGTAGGCGTCGTCCACCCCGCTCCCGGCCAGGCGACGCAGCAGGTCGGTTTCCTGCCACCACCCCAGCGGCGGGAGGGAGAACGACCGCTGACCCAGGGAGGTGCCGTCGCTGCGGAAGAACTCCACGGCGAGGCGGAGCGGTACCACCGCGGCGTTGGCAAAGCCCAGGTTGGTGCGGTAGGAGCCGTTGCCGGTGAGCTGCATCAAGCGCACCGCCTCGCTGCCGGTGCTCGCCCGGGCCAGCGCCACCCCCGGCACGAACTGACCGAAGGTGCCGGTGGCGGCGTCGTTGAAGGTGCGGGCGGCCACCAGCAGCGGCCGGGTGGCCCCCACCAGGATGGACCCGGCGGTGGGGGCCGACCCCCCGGCAAGGGTGGCGACGGCGTCGGCGAGGGTGACGGTCGCCCCTGGCCGCACCTCCACCCCCCGTCCCGGCGCCGGAGGATCCGCCGCGTCGCGCGCCATGTAATAGAGGAAAAGATGGGCCGGGGCGGTTCCCGGGTTGTGCAGGGTGAGATCGGTGCGCCAGGTGGTGCCCTCGAGGCCCGGGGTGCGAGCCGCCGCCGCCACCAGGTACAGCGGCCCCCGGCCGTCCCCCAGGGCGGTGACGCGCGCCTGCCGCATCCCCACCGCCCCGCTGCCATCGCCGATGGTGGCCGTGAGAGTGTGCACCCCGGCCGACAACCCGGCGACCGAGAGGTCGTTACCGCGCCCCAGATCCCCGTCCCGGTCGGAGGACCAGGAAAGCCCATCCCCCTTGAGCGGGCCCTCCTCCGGATCGAAGGCGGCGGCGGCCAGCGCCGGGCTCTCCACGGGCAACAGCAGGGTGCCCTCCCCGAGCCCCAACAGCTCCACCCGCGGCGGCTTGGACGCCACCGTGAAGGACGTGTCGCTGACATCGCTGGCGGTATGGAAACCGTCACAGACCAGCACCTTGACCAGCGCCAGGGAAGAACCGGGGAGGTCCGAGGCCTGGACGGTGAGCTGCTGGCCCCGGAGATTCACCGCCAGGGGGGCCCAGGAAGCCCCGCCATCGCGAGAGTAGAGCACCTGGGCGGTGAGGGCGTCCCCGTCGGCGTCGTCGGCCACCCAGGAGATGGTGGTGGGAGCGGTGCCGCTCCAGCTCTCGCCACCGTTGGGGACCACCACCCGCACCGAGGGGGGGTGGGGGCTGGCGGTCACGGTTCGTAGCGATCGCCCCTGGTGGCCCACCACGATGCGGGCGAGCCCCACGGGGCGGGGCAGGATTTCGCGGAACGCTCCCCCGGCGTGGCGCGGCTCCCCGCTCCCCTCCACCTCGAAGCGCCGCAGGAACAGCCGCCGCCCGTCCCCGTCCTGCAGCTCGATCCAGTAGGGTCCCTGTCCCTCCCCGGCGTGTTCGCCCTCCCGTCGCTCCACCGTCCACACGGGGTAGAGCTGCGTCACCACATCGTCCTCGATGACCCCGGCCACCACCAGATGGGGGGCCGTGGCGGCGGCGGCGCCGACGCCCGAGGCGGACGGCAGCAGCCTCGACAGCATGCCTTCCCATGTGTACGGGGAAATCCACGAGGTCGGGTTGTCGCAGTAGGACATGAAGTCGGAGATTTGCCGGGGGTCGAACGCTCGCCAGCCCGGTACATCCACGCCCACCTGGCCGATGCTGCCGGCGGGGAACGGCGTGCCGGTTTCCGGATCCAGGTAGCTGGGGTAGTTGGGATCCGGGTCGCCCGTCCCGCAGGGGGCGTGCCGCCGGCCGAAGTTGTGGCCGACCTCGTGGGCAACGGTTTCCGCCGCCGAGCGATTCAGCACCCCCGCCGCCACCGGCGTGGCTGGGTAGCCGCACCCGAAGGTGCAGCCGCCCTGGGGGGGCGGACCGCAGTGCGGCACGTTGATGTCGATCAACCCGTAGACGTAGGCGTCGGGGGGGCGGTTGCTCCAGTTGTCGTACACATCGACGAGGTCCTTGAGCAGGTCGGACCAGCCGGGGCCACAGGTACCGGGGGCACCACGGGCGGCGAGGTCGTGGCTCACCTCCAGGGGCCCTCCGGCCTTGACCCAGAAACGAATGTCCCCGGTGGGATAGACCGCGCGCAGGTAGGGCGCGATGCGACCGTAGAAGGCGTTGGTCGCCAGGTCGGGGGCCACGCCGCTCACCGATACGGGCACGAACCCCACGTTGACGGCCGCCGCCTCGCGAACGACGAGCTCGCCGGTGCTTGAGGCGTTGTTGGCGAAGTTGGTTTCCGCCACGGTGCGGTTGGGGTTGACGCGCGCCTCCAGGCGCAGCTGCGAGGAGCGTGTCCACATCGGGGGGAGGAGAAAGTTGAAGCTCTGGCTCAACTCGCGCCGCTTGGCGTTGGCTACCGCCCGCTCGTCAGTCCTCTGGGGTGGCCGGCGCAGAGGCGAGCCCGGACAGTGCCCCCAGACGCCCCGGTCGTTGCATTGACCCCACAGCTCCACCTCCACCGGGTCCGCCCACCCCACCCCGGCCCCGGGGTGCACGTACACCCTGGCCATGGTGGCCTTGCCGCGCACCAGCTCCACTGAGTTGGACAGATCCTGAACGGCCTGAGTGACTTCGATGCCCTGCACGGTGAGGTCGGCGTTGGACGTGAGCTTCACCTCCAGGGTGTAGGGACGGGCGTGGTGCACCTGCTGCCCCTTGCCGTAGACGAAAACCCACCACGGCCCGAAACCACCGGTGGTGGTGAACGAGATGTACTCATCCGTGGTGGCCAACTTGTCGGATCGCTCCGCCAGGTAGCCGGTGGGGCCGTACAGCGCCAGGTCGAAGTCGGCGGGCAAGTCCGTCAGCGATGCCTCGATGGTCACCGTCTGGTTGCCGGCCACCCGGAAGGCGTACACGTCCACGTCTCCCCGGGGGCAGATGTGGCCGGTGCGGGGGCGCGCCACCCCGCCCTGGGGGATGGTGGGGACGATCGCCGTGGCGGTGGCAAGGGTATCCCCGGCCTCGTCGGGGGCCAGGCACGGGAAGCTGAGGTCCACCCGCAGGGAGTAGCGGTG
>JABRVY010000430.1:0-4367 GCA_039961755.1 Acidobacteriota bacterium
CGTACTCTCAAGCGTACGGCGCAGCGCCCGAGTCCCCGAGTACGCCCGCCAGCGCGGCGAAATCCGGCCTCGCAGTAGAAGCCAACCGCGGTTTTCGGGTTCAAGGAAGGACATGTAGCGATAGAGGTTGCCGTGGCGGTCGCGGCGCCCGAGCGTCCTGTAGTCGAGTTCGATGGCCAGCACGCCCGCCGCCGACAGGGGTTGCAGCTCACCTGGCTCGGTCAGGCCGTTGGCGTTGCTGTCGATCCAGACGAGCAAGCTGTACCAACCGATGTCGCTGGCATTCACCTTCCCGTCGCCATTGCCTCCATACCAGGCCTCGTCGAGCACGGCGAGAGCGAGGAACCCGTTCTCAGCCAGCGAGCCATCCGGCATGACTGTGGCTGTGCCGAAAAGCTCACCGGCGCCGTCCACGATGCCGTTGCCGTCGAGGTCGCGCACGAGAAACGTGGCACCGCCGCCGGGGCGAACCCAATTGACGAGCTCAAGCTGGCCATCACCAGTGACGTCGAATAGCACGGCATCGCTCTGGCCACCAAACCAGATCCCTGTGCCGCCAAGATCCAGGAGAATTGGGCTTGCCTTGCAGTCATCGATCCCGCTTTCGCGCGCACAATGCCTCGGGTCCTCCGGGGGGTCCGGGGGCGGGGGCAGCATGAGATCGGCGATCGCGGCGCAGTCCTCGGCGGAGATCTGCGTCATGTTGGAGTTGGCATAGCCGGACATCACGCTCGTCGAGCAGTTGCTGTCGGCCAAACCCAGGAAGTGGCCCAGCTCGTGGGCGAGGATGTACTGCACAAAAGGATCGGTCACGCCCGTCGCCGGGTTCCAGACGTGGACCTGCTGTCCGTTCTCGATCTCGCAGAACTCTCACACGCGAATTCGATACACGCCTGTGGGGTTGTGCTCGTTTAGTGGTCCCATGTAGTCAGCACAAGCGTCGCCGGGGTCGCTGCCGGGCATGAACTGGAGGTAGACCTTCTGGTCGGCGACGCTCTCGAGCCTGATCTGTGGGAAGCCGCCGATGCCGCTGCAAAAGGTGTTCCACAGGAGTCTGGCAAGCCCGGCAGCGGGGGCGAGGTTCTGTGAGGCCGGGTCGAGGTACTCGATGCTGACCGAGCTCCAGCCTCGAGGGTTGTTGGAGGAAACGGTGCACTGCGATTGTGCCCTTGAGGATAGACAAACGGAGACGATGGCGGTGGCAACCGCCAGAGGGCGGCGACCACGACAAGTGTTGGCGGCCCCAGCCATGTTAGGGCCTCCCGTTGCCGTCGGGCGGCTCGTTGCCAGCGCGGTTCGCCTTCGCGTCTTCGAGCCGGCTGCGCATGCGCATGACCACGTCGTCGAGGGTGCGGGCACCGGCGAGGTCGTCCCACAGCGTTCGAGCGGAGCGCCGCGCCGGCGGAGGAGGGATCACGAGGGCCCCGTCCACGGTCTGGTGCAGGAGAACCTCGGGTACGTCGGCGATCACGAGCTGGCGGCCGGCGTCGCGTGGAGAGGTGGTCGCGAGGATCAGCACCTCCTCGCCGACCGCCGGAGCATGGCGGAAGCTCGGATCATCGCGGCATAGCTTGCGGCCGGCGAAGGAGAAGCGGGCGTACGGGTAGGCGACGTACAGGACCCGTGGCGTGCCATAGGCGTCCGACCGGCGCACGACCTCCGTGACCTCGACGTGCAGAAGGGACATCGTGCTCGCCTCCGGGGAAAAGCGCAGGAACCCGCCCTCGATGGCGACGATGGTGCCCCGGTAGACCCCGTGGGCGTACTGGGCGACCTCGTCCAGTGAGGTCGGTGCGCGTGTGCCGGTGTTCATGTAGCTGTGGTAGAACCAGCTGATGCAATCCGCGGGTACGTCCGGCTTCCAGTCGTACTGCAGGTCCCGGGCGGGTGGGTCGGCGCGCTCGCCGCGGGCCATGGCCGCCGTTCTGCGAGCCTCGAGGTCCTTCGTCCGCTCCGCCTCGGTCATGAGCGTCCAGCGGATGGTCTCGCCCAGCAGCGCCACGTCGGGGGAGCCGTCCGGCAGCGCCGCGAGGCTCGCCGGCACCCACAGTGGGCGCGTCACCTCGGCTCTCGCCCAGCGCAGGATTCCCGAGCTCACGGGCGGGGCCTGCGCTGCCGGGGCCTGCGCTGCCGCGGGCAGCGCGGGCCCCAGCAAAAGAACGAGTGCGGGTTTCACGAGAATCGCCTTCATTCATGCGTCCTTTCACGCGCATGGACTTTTTTCTGCGGGGTATACCAGCGCTGTGAAAGCGCTGTTAAGGTCAGGCGTGCCGTCCGCATTCCGCGCCGCATGACCCGACACCCAGAGCACGTCACCGACGGTCGGGTCGCGGTGGCGCAGTATTCGGGAGTCGGGAGTGACGGCCTGCCCTCCCGCCACAGTCGCGTAGGAGAGGAGAAGCACAATCCGCACCGCCGTCGCAGGCGCCTTCAGCATTCTTGACTCCTTTCGCGTTAGGGCTAGAAGGTCCCTTTTCACCGTGACCCCACTGTAGGCATCCGCCAGCGTGCCGTCAACGCGCACCCTTCTCTCCGAGCGCTCGCGATGGCGGCTGGAAGTGCCGGGAGACGCCGGTCGGAGCGCTGATGGGGGCGGAGGGGGTGGCGCGCCGGGTCGGCCGGCGGGTCCTCGCCCAGCCACGAGCTGTTGGCACGGTCGGGGGTGCAGCCGGGGGACTGGAGCTGGCGGCGCTGATCGCCGAGGACTTCCGTCTGCTGGGGATCCGGGTCGACCTCCATCAGCTCCCCTTTAAGGTGCTCATCGATCGCCCGGCCACGCCCCATGTCAACGTCCGCCTGTTCGGTCGATCGTGCATCACCGGCGATGCCGCCGAGCTCTTCAACGCCGCCTTTCACTCCCCCCCGACGGCAGCTTCGGCAGTGAGAACTTTACCGGCTACGCCGATGCCTCTACCGACGCTTTGCTCGAGGCGGCGAGCCGGGAAATGGACCCCCACAGGCGTTTGCTCCTGCTGCAGGAAGCCCAGCGGCGGGTGCTGGAGGCGTTGCCCGTGCTCCCCCTCACGGTGTCCTGGACCCAGACGGGGATCCGCGACGGCCTGCTCTTCACCCCCCGCCACGACCAGGGGCTGGACGTGGCCTCCTTCCGCTGGCGCTGACAGGCGCCGTCCCCCGAGCGGGCTGTGCTACGGTGCCGGCCCATGAGCCCGGCCCTTCGTTTTCAGCGGGTCAAGATCATGGCCTCCTTGGGCCCCGCCTCGGCCGCGGTGGACACCGTCGTGGCCATGGCCGAGGCAGGCGCTGACGGCTTTCGCATCAACGCCTCCCACGCTCCACCCGGCCAGTTCGCCCAGCTGGTGGAGCTGGTGCGCGAGGCCGAGCACGCCACCGGCCGGCCCCTGGCGGTGCTGTGCGACCTGCCAGGCCCCAAGTTGCGGGTCCACCCCGAGGCCGCGGAGCGCTCGGTGAGCGCCGGGGAAGAGCTCCTCATTGGCCCCCCCGGCAGCGGCGCCGCCATCCCCGTCGAGGGGTTCGACCCGGTGGGCGAGCTGGCGGTGGGCCACCGCGTCCTGCTGGGGGACGGGCTGCTCACCCTCGCGGTGGTGGCGCACCGCCCCCCCTGGGCGGTGGCCACGGCCAGTGGCGACGGTCGCATTGCGCCGCGCATGGGGGTCAACCTGCCCGACGGGGAGACCTCCCTCCCCTCCCTGGGCCCCCGCGACCTGGCGGCGCTGGAGGCCGCGGTGGCCGCCGGGGTGGACGTCTTTGCCCTCTCCTTCGTGCGCCGCGCCGCCGACGTGGCGGAGCTGCGCCGGCGACTGGCCTCCCTGGGCAGTGGAGCTCCCATCGTCGCCAAGCTGGAGAAGGCGCAGGCAGTGCAGCCGCCCGAGCTCGAGGCCATCGTGGCCACCAGCGACATGGTGATGGTGGCGCGGGGGGACCTGGGCGCCGAGACCTCCCCCGAGCGGGTGCCGGTGCTACAGAAAGCCATCCTGCGCCTGGCCCGGCAGCGGGGGGTGCCGGCAATGATCGCCACCGAGATGCTGGAGAGCCTCACCCGCTCGACCCGCCCCACCCGCGCCGAGGCCTCCGACGTGGCCAACGCCGTGTACGACGGCGCCGACACCCTGCTGCTCACCGCCGAAACCGCCATCGGCCCCCACCCGGTGCTGGCGGTGGAAACCTGCGCCCGCCTGGTGGCCGGGGCCGAGGCCCACCCCAGCTTCGCCGTCCACTGGGGATCTCCCGCCGCCCCGGCCGGCGCGGGGGAGGAGCTGGTGGCCGACGCCGTGGCCCGCGCCGCCGTGGTGGCCGCCGCCGAGGTGGAGGCGGCGGCCATCGTCTGCTTCACCACCTCCGGGCGCACCGCCCGGCTGGTGGCCCGCTACCGCCCCGGGGTCCCCATC
>JABRVY010000431.1:0-6766 GCA_039961755.1 Acidobacteriota bacterium
GGCCGGGCGTGGCAACCCGCACCGTCCGTGAGGGCGGGCCAGAGGCCCGCGCACCCAGGGCCACGGCCACGGTCACGGTCACCGACACGGTCACGGGCACGGGCACCGTCACTGGGCCGGCTGTGGCAGGTCGCACCGGCCGGCCGTGCGGGCCAGAGGCCCGCGCACCCAGGGGTACGGGCACCGACACGCCCACGGATCCGGGCAGCGGTTCGGCCGCCGTGGACCGTGTCCACCATCGTCGCCGGCGGGAAGCCCGCGTCCAGCTCGGAATCAGCCAGGGCCGGGCGTCGCCGTAGGGGCATGGGAATGGGCGGGGCGGAGGTCGCAGTCGCACACCCGCCCGGTCCCCATACAACGACCAACCATGGGAGCGCTGGCGGTCAACACCTGTCGGCCGCCGGTCCTGGTGGGGATCGCCGACGGCTGGACGTCGCCGTCTCTGCTCGCTTACCCCTGGGCGGGGAGGGTCACCACCGCCTCCACGCCCCCACCCTCCCGTGGGAGAAGGCGCACGGTACCCCCATGGTCGGCCACGATACGCTGAACCACCGCCAGGCCAATGCCAGAGCCACGCCCCTTGGTGGAGTAAAAGGGCTGGAACAGGAGGTCGGGATCGTCCGAGCCGATGCCGGTTCCACGATCTGCTACCACCAGCTTGACCTCTCCCCCGCTGCGCTGCAGCGAGACCAGTACTTCTCCCCCCGCGGGCGAGGCCTCGGCGGCGTTGTCGAGGAGGTTGGCGAGCGCCTGCCTGAGCTGTTCTGGATCCACCAACACCTCCTCCTCACCGAGGGCGTCGTCCAGGCGGAAGTGGAGGTTGGGGCGCAACCCGTCGTAGAGGGCCACCAGCTGTCTGACCAGCTGCCCCAGGTTCGTCGGGCGCAGGGAAACCGGGGGGAGTCGGGCGTAGAGCGCGAAGGAATCCACCATTTCTTGCATCGCCTGGACATGCTCCACGATCGCAGAACATCCCTGGGATGCCACCGAGGCGAAATCCTCCCCCCCTCTTTCGGCGTGGCGGGCGATGCGCTCGGCGGCAAGCCGGATGGGGGTGAGGGGATTCTTGATCTGGTGGGCGATCCGGCGGGCAACTTCGCTCCAGGCAGCCTGTCGCTGGGCGCGCAGCAGCTGGGTCAGGTCCTCCAGCGCCACCACCCACCCTTGCGGCTCGCCGGCATCGCCCAGCGGGAGAATGGCCAGCTCCAACGCCCGCGCCACCTTCCCTGCCTCCACGGTGATCGACCCCCGCACCGGGCCGGAGGCGGTGCGCAAAGCCTCGACCAGGCGAGCGTTCCCCGCCGCCGCGAGCTCGTCCAGGGGCACTGCTCGCGAGGCCAGCTCTGGCATCCCCAGCAGGGCGGCGGCCGCCGGGTTCCCCTCCGCCGAGGTGCGCTGCGCATCCACCGTCAGCACCCCGGTGCGCACGGCGTGCAGCACCGTGTCCAGGCGGTGGACGGCGCTGCGCAGGGCGGCCTCCTTTTCTTTCAACCGCCTGACCATGGCGTTGAACGACTCCACCAGGAGACCGACCTCATCGTCCGCAGGAAGGGGAACCTCCTCGAGGGTCTCTCCTCCCGCTGCCCGCTCGGTGGAGGCCACCAGCGCCAGCAGCGGAGCGGTGAAGCGGCGCGACAGGTGCAGGCCCAGCCACACTGCGGCAAACACCACGACCAGGGCGAAGCCACCGAAGCCCAGCACCATGGTGGCGGTCATGGCGGTGCGCTGCAGCTTCAGCTGTTCCCAGGCCGCGCCCGCCGCCGCCAGGCGGGACTGCGCTGCAAACAGCTCCGGGGACAGCGCCTCGCCGACCACCACCGCGGTGCCATCGGGCAGCACCTCCCAGGCGCGTACGACCAGGGTTCCCCCGGCCCGCTCGCTGCGCTGCCCGCTGCTCGACAGGGCGGTCGCATCCAGCGGCGTCAAGCGGCGAAGTTCTGGCGCGCGCGGGTCCTGGAGCTCGATGATGACGGCCCCGTCGCGCCACAGGCCGGTCAGCTGATGGCCCCTCAGGCGGTGCAATCGCTCCAAGGCCGCGATGCGGGCCGCTCGCCCTTCGCCGGCACGCGCCACCTCCCAGGCCAGCAGGGTAGCGGCGCGCCGGGCGCGGGCCTCGGCTTCCAGGCGCAGACCGGTGGCCAGCGCCGTGCTCTGGGTTGCCATCTCCTCCACCGGCGCCGAAAACCAGCTGGCGGCGGCATGGGAGAGCAGGGAGGCGGAGAGGAGGAAGACCAGCAGCGTGGGGCCGAAGATCAAGACCAGGTAAGAAATCACCAGCTTCGCCCGGAACCGTGAGCCGAACACACCGTGGTAGCGCTCCAGGCCCAGCTTGGTGAGGTTGCGCAGCAACATGAAGAGGAGGATGGCGATCAGGGTGAGATCGAACCACCACAGGAGGAACACCAGCAGCCGGTTGGTCAGCTCCTCGGGGGGAAGGTTGCGCAGCCGGGCGAAGAGCCAGAACGCCCCTCCCGCCAGGACCATCAGCAGCAGGTAAACGATGACGAGAAACCGAGTCTGGCGGCGGTACCGCTCCCAGGCTCGCCGCCAGGGCCTCACGGCGACTCCGGCACGGCGCGGGTGACCCATTCCGTCCCGACGGTGCTGGGAATGACGAGCAACTTGTACCTGGTCAGATACTCAGCCCGGACCACCAGCCACAGCGGCTCGTGCCGCAGCGGCACCGGGATCACCGCCGGCGGGGGGTGGGTCACCCAATGAATCGCTTCCTCCAGGGTGGCGGCATGCCCGGAGGCCAGCACCTCGCCGTCCTGCCGGGCGATCAGGGTGAAGATGCCGGTCAAGGGGTCGCGCTGTGCCTCCACCACCAGCTCGTGTCCAGCCAGGCGCTGGTCCCACAGCCACCGCCGGTTGCGAAAAAGCCGCAAGCGGTACGTTATGGTCACCGGGGCCCCCCCCGCCAGGGCGCGCGACCACTCGCCGGGCACCTCCCGGTTGGCCGCCAGCTGGACCGTGAGCCGGCCGGGTGAGGGGGCGAGGGAGACCTCGAGGCCGGATGGCTCCGCGCCGGGCAGCGCTGCGGCCAGAAGGAGAGCGCACACCACCATGCGGTTTCACTCTAGCACGATGGTGGCACCCTCCTGGAGCCACTCTATCTGCTGACCAGCCGCCGCTTCCGCACGATGCTAGACTGCCAGCGGGAGGCGTGCAGCCGTGCAGGGCTGGGATGGCGAGATCGAGCGGCGGGCCAAGGAGTTGCTGTACCGTTTCATGGAGGAGCTGGGAGTGGTGAAGGCCGCCCTCTATCTCCTGAGCGAAGAGGGCCACTTCGAGCTGGCGGACCAGTACGGATTCGGCAAGCGCGACGCCCTGCAGGTGCAGATACGTGCCGGTGACGCTCTCTTTGACTGGGTACGGCGACACCGTACGGCCCCTGCCTATGTCAACGACCGCTTCGAGGAGCGCTCCCTGACCCAGCTCATGGAGTCGGCCACCAGCGCCCGTCTCATGGTCGTTCCCCTCACCCTGGGCGATCGCCTGGTGGGCTTCGTGGACGCCCGCGACAAGGCTCGCCGGGCTCCTTACGAGCCGGGGGACGTGCATCGTGCCCGCGCCATTGCCGCGGCGCTGCAGAACCTCATCGCCGAGAGTGGCGTGTATGGACGCCCCCAGCGAGCCGCGGGCGCCCCGGTGCCGCCTGGCCTCACCCCGGCGACTGCCGAGCCGCCGCCGGCGCCGACACCACCGGCGGCAGCGGAGGGCGAGGCCCTCGACGCCCCCCTGATCGCCTCCCTGGCGGGGAGCGTGCGGCGGGCTTCGGCGCTTCCCGGCATCGCCGGGCTGGCCTTTACCGTCACCGATGGGCGGACGGTGCGGGTGCTGCTGCGCGCCGGCCTGCATCTGGAGCCACCCCAGCGCGAGGCCATCGCCGCGCACCAGGCAGCGTTGCTGGAACCGCAAAAGCCTGGTCTCCCTCCCGCTTCGGCGTGGGGGTGGTCGGAGGAAACCAGCGACGGCGAGGAAAGGCATGCCGAGGCCATCCGCTCCGCCGTGCTGCTGGCCGGTCCTCCCATGTGGATCCTGTGCTCGGCGCTCGGCCCGGTCTCCTCGACGGCGCCCGATGTGGTGCTCGATCTGCTGCGCAACGAGGCCAGCCTGGCCTTCGAGCTGGTGCGTTACCGCCGAGCCACCCGCAACCTCGCCCGCACCCTGCTGGAGCCGGGAGAGATGAGCTATCCGCGGCTGCGCGCCCACAGCCAGGCCACCTCCGAGCTGGCGCAGCGCATGGCGACCATCATCGGCATGAGCGCCGCCGATGAGGAACTCGTCACGGTGGCGGCCTACCTGCACGACGTCGGGCTGCGGGAGCTGGACTACGCGCGTCTGCATCGCCTGGAAAACCCCAGCGAGGCCGATCGCCGTACCTTCCGCCGCCACCCGGTGGTGGGGGCACGTATCGTGGCCTCGGCGGAGTTTCCCCACGATCTTGCCGGCACCATCCGCCATCACCACGAGCGGTGGGACGGCAGCGGCTATCCCGACCGCCTGGGTGGGCGCGCCATTCCGTTTGCCGCCCGGGTCATTCACCTGGCCGAGGTGTACGACACTCTCACGTCCCAGAGCTCCTACCGCCGGCCCGTGAGCCGCGAGGCGGCCCTGACCATGATCCGCGCCGAGGCGGGGCGCCAGTTCGACCCCGACCTCGTCCCGATCCTGGAGGAGGCCAGCCAGTCGTGAGCGGCGAATACTAGTTTCTCCCCGGGACCAGGTGACGCGTGAAAGTGCTCATCGCCAACCGCCGCGCCCGCTTCGAGTACGAGATCCTGGAACGGCTCGTGGCCGGCATCGCCCTCACCGGCAGCGAGGTGAAGTCGGTGCGCGAGGGGCGCGTCAACCTGCAGGACGGCTTCGTCCTCTTCGAGCGTGGCGAGGCCTTTCTCGTCAACGTTCACATCGCTCCCTACCACCACGCCGGCTACGCCAACCATGAGCCGTTGCGCCGCCGCAAACTGCTCCTGCATCGCCGCGAGGCCCACCGCCTCGCCGGCAAGGTGGCCGAGAAGGGGCTGACCGTCTTGCCCCTCGCCATTGGTGTGGAGGGCAACTGGATCAAGGTGGAGCTCGCCCTGGGGCGGGGCAAGAAGCTGCACGACAAGCGCGAGACGCTCAAGCGACGCACCCTCGACCGCGAGGCGGAGGCGGCGGTCAAGGAACGCCGGTGAGACCCCCCTTGCCCTCGGCCCGGAGCCAGGGATGCTCATCCTGATCGGTGACTGCGTGTCCCAGACGGAGCGCGGCGGTACCACCGCGGTGGCGGTGGACGGGCCTCTCGTGGTCGACATGGGAGAGGCCGCGGACCTGACCGCCAGGTACCCGGGGGCGCGACGGCTCCGGGTGGAGCACATCTCGCCGGGCGTGCACGATGCCCACCTCCACCCGGTGGCCTGGGGGCGCAGCCTCGCCGAGTTGTCCCTCACCGGCCTGACCGATCCCCAGGAGGTGGCGGCGCGAGTCGCCGCCCGTGCCGCCCCCCTGCCGCCGGGGGAGTGGATCACCGGCACCGGGTACCTCTTCGACCACTACCCCAGCTCCCAGCTGCTGGATGAGGTCGCTCCCTCGCACCCCGTCTTTCTGCGCAGCCGGGACCTGCACGCCGCCTGGGCCAATCAGACCGCCCTGACGGCCGCTGGCATCACTTCGACGACCCCGGACCCCCCCGGCGGGCGGATCGCCCGTCACGGCGACGGCACTCCCTCCGGCTACTTCCTGGAGACCGCCGTGGCGCTCCTTGCCAGGGCCGTTCCACCGCCCACCGCCGCCGATCTGGAGCGGGGACTCGACGACCTGGCCAGCCGCGGCTTCACCGCCGTGCACGCCATGGCCTACGAGGGCGTTGACGCGCTGTCGTGGGTCGAAGGCCTGGCGGCCCGCGGTCGGCTCCCCCTGCGGGTGTGGTGGGCCCTGGGCCGGGGCGAGTGGAGGGGCGCGAGTCCTGGCTGGCGCGGCGAGGATCTCGACGTGGCCGCCGTCAAGCTGTTCGCCGACGGGGCGCTGGGCAGCCGCACGGCCTGGATGGACGAACCCTACCCGGACGGCAGCCGCGGCATGCCTCTCACTCCCATCGAGGAGCTACGAAGGGAGGGAGAAGCCGCCCTGCAGGCCGGTTTTGGTCTGGCCGTCCACGCCATCGGCACCCGGGGGGTGCGGGAGGTGGCGTCCATGCTGCGCCAGCTGGCGCCCCTGGCCAGCCGGCCCCTGCGCATCGAGCACGCGCAGCACGTCGCCACGGCGGACCTCGATGCGCTGGCGGCCACCCCGGCGGTCCTTTCCATGCAACCGATTCACCTGGTAGAGGATGCCGCCCTGGTTCGACGCCTGCAGCCGGGGCGTGAGGAGGAGGTCTTTCGCTTCCGCGACCTGCTCGCTCGGGGCATGACCCTGGCCTTCGGATCCGATGCCCCGGTGGCCGTGCCGGACGTGGCCGCGGGCCTGCGCGCCGCCACCCGTCATCCCCTGTGCCCCGCCCACTCGCTGTCGTGGGCCGAGTCGGTGGCCGCCTTCACCCACGGTGCTGCCCGGGCTGCCGGCTGGAGCGACTGCGGTGCCCTGCGGCCGGGAACGCGGGCCGACCTGGCGCTCTGGGAGGGCCAACGGCTGGTGGGACGGCTGTGGCGAGGGGCGGTGGAGTGGCTTTCCTCGACCCCTTCGTCGCTCTCCTGATTCATCGTGAAACCTTGACGTGGTTTCACGGCTGGACCTGGACAAAGGCCGAAAGCCGGCCCCGCCCATCACCTGTCGTCCGCAC
>JABRVY010000432.1:0-2467 GCA_039961755.1 Acidobacteriota bacterium
ATGCGGGAGTGGCGCCTGGAGGTGCGGGGGCGGGCCAGTCACTCGGGGCTGGCCTACTGGGATGGGCGTTCGGCGCTGGCCGCCGCCGCCCGTTTCAGTCTCGACGCGGCTGGCCTTTCCCGCCCGGGATCCGGGCCGACGGTCAACGTGGCGCGCCTGGTGGCCGGCTCCGCCGACTTCGTCGGGCAGCTGCGGGATCGCGCCGAGCTGGTGGGCACCACCCGCCAGCTCAACGTGGTGCCCGACCGCGCCGTGGTGGAAGGTGAGCTGCGCTTTCTGAAGCTCGCCGAGGGCGACGAGGTGCTCGCCCGGCTGCGCTCCATCGGGGATCGCGTCGCCGCCGATTTCGACGTCACCACCTCGTTTACCTCCGGCGAGGCGGTCTCTCCGGTGGACCCGCACGGCCCGGGGCGAGAGCTGGTGGCGCGGGCGGTGGCGCTGGCGGCCGAGCGCGGTTGGCGGCTGGAGGTGGAGGAAGACAGGGGTGGCATCTCCTTTCCCAACTTCCTCCCCTGCACCGTCTCGGTCCCGGTGCTGGACGGCCTCGGCCCGGTGGGGGCGGGAATGCACACCCCGGAGGAACGGGTGAGTCTGACCTCACTGTCCCGCCGCACCGTGCTCCTCGCCGATCTGCTCGCCACCCTCTAGCCCGCCACCCCGACCGCCCGGGGGGAGAAAAAACGTTACCAACCCTGTACACTCCCCCCTGCGTTCGAGGCTGCGGCCGCCTGCGCGAGGCAGGCCAGCAGGAGGGAGGAGAAAGAGGTGTTCAAGGGTCACCCGCGTGGGCTCATCGTGGCGTTCTTCGCCAACATGGGGGAGCGTTTCGGCTTCTACACCATGATGGCCATCCTGGTGCTGTTCCTGCAGGCCAAGTTCGGCCTCAAGGCGGACCAGGCAGGCTGGATTTACGGAGTCTTCTACTTCCTCATCTATGCCCTGGCTCTGGTAGGCGGCTTCATTGCCGACCGCACCCAGAACTACAAGGGCACCATCATGACCGGCATCATCATCATGTTCGCCGGGTACGTGCTGCTGGCCATCCCGGGCATGGGGCTGCCCTTCGCCATCTTCGGGTTGTTCACCATCGCCTTCGGCAACGGACTGTTCAAGGGCAACCTGCAGGCGCTGGTGGGGCAGATGTACGACGACCCCGCCTATTCCAAACTGCGCGACTCGGCGTTCTCCCTGTTCTACATGGGGATCAACATCGGCGCGGTGTTCGCCCCCAACGCCGCGCGCGGCATCCGCACCTGGTACCTGAAGAGTCAGGGGTTCGGCTATGACGCCGACCTCCCCTCCCTGTGCCACCAGTACCTGCGCGGGGACATGTCCAACGTGGGCGTGCTGCAGGAACTGGCCAACAAGGTGACCGGCCGTGAGGTTGCCGATCTGGGGGCCTTCGTCAACACCTACATAGGGGCCTTCTCGACGGGCTACAACTACGCCTTCGGCATTGCCGCCATCGCCATGTTGGTTTCCCTCGCGACCTATGTCGGCTTCAAGCGGCTCCTGCCCGACCGGCGACAGCAGGTGGCGCAGGGCACCACCTCCATCACCATGCCGTGGGCGGAGGAGAAGAGGCGCCTGGTGGCCCTCGGTCTGGTCTTCCTGGTCGTGATCTTCTTCTGGATGTCATTCCATCAAAATGGTTTGACCCTCACCTACTTTGCCCGCGACTACACCGCCAAGGAAGTGCCCCCCCTCACCTACCTGATCTTCGACATCAAGGGCCTGATTCTCATCGCCGCCGTGATCATCGGCCTGGTGTTCCTCTTCCAGACGGGCTCCAGTGCGGGCAAGCGCGCCCTGGGCGCCGGCATGGCGGT
This sequence comes from Acidobacteriota bacterium, assembly GCA_039961755.1. GTDB lineage: Bacteria > Acidobacteriota > Thermoanaerobaculia > Thermoanaerobaculales > Thermoanaerobaculaceae > CALEVZ01. The sequence goes on from JABRVY010000432.1 coordinate 1,830, forward strand.
GGGAGGCGCGGTTCTCGCCTACCTGCTCCATGGCACCTACGCCGACAGCAACCTCATCGAGCCGGAGATCTTCCAGCAGTTCAACCCCTACTTCGTGGTGTTCCTCACCCCGGTGGTGGTGGCGTTCTTCGCCTGGTTGCGGGCCCGCAACATGGAGCCCTCGACGCCGCGCAAGATCGGCATCGGCATGGTGCTGGCGGCGGTGGCGTTCGTGGTCATGGTGTTCAGTTCCATCAGCTTGCTGTCCCCCGCCGAGCTCGGGGGTGCCGTCTCGCCCGACCGCGTGTCACCCTACTGGCTGATCAGCACCTACCTGATCCTCACCATCGCCGAGCTGTTCCTGAGCCCGATGGGGATTTCCTTCGTCTCCAAGGTTGCACCGCCGCGTTTCCAGGGGCTCATGCAGGGCGGCTGGCTGGGCGCCACGGCGCTGGGCAACCAGCTGCTGGTGGTGGGCAGCCTGATGTGGGTGCGCTTCGAGGTCTGGCAGGTGTGGGCCACCTTCGTGGTGTGCTGCCTGATCTCGGCGGCGTTCATCTTCTCGATTCTGCGCCGCCTGGAGTCGGCCACCTCCAACTCCTGACACCGGGAGTGAATGGAGTGAGGGGGAGAACACGCCCCCTCACCCCGATCTCCCT
>JABRVY010000433.1:0-3160 GCA_039961755.1 Acidobacteriota bacterium
CCCCACTCCCCCTCGCTGGCGGCAAACCCCAGTACCACCCCCTTGCCGCCGTACTCGTCGTTGGGCTTGAGGACCAGACGGCTCCGGTTGGCCCGCACGTACTCCAGGAGGTCCACCCGCTCCCCGGCGACCTCGGTGAAGGCGGGGACCAGCCGGCGGGTCCACGGCACGTGCTCCGCCAGGCCCCTCTGCACGTCCGCGGGCAGGCCCCCGCTGAAGGCCGGATCGCTCAGCAGCGCGAAGATGGCCTTCTTGTGCAAGAGTTTCGAGCGAAATGAGTTGACGAACACGGTGCGCCCCGCCCGGTAGGCGGCCAGCAACGCTTTCGCCTCTTCCCGGATGGGGTACAGCTCGTTGACCAGCAGGCGCCGGTAGAGCACGTCGATGCGCCGCCCCTGGAGCACCGCCCACCCCTGGTTATCCACCTCCACCTGCCGGGGGTCGCCGATGAGGCAGGGGAAGCCGTGACGCTCGAAGTACTCCTTGACCAGCAGGAACTCGGGGTAGGTGGGGATATCCAGGAAGTCGACGATGGCGAAGGTGGGGTGGTTCGAGCCGCCGCTGGCCTCCTCGTGGTAGACCCGCAGCAGCCCGTGCAGCAGGTGTTCCAGGGGGGAGATGAAGCGCACCGGGTGCTCGGCGGCGAAGCGCTGGAACACCGGCAGGCCACGGTACAGCCGCGCCAGGTGGTGGCAGTAGGCCAGCCCCGCCGGGGACTCGGCGTTCACTTCCACAAAGCGAAAGGAAGACGCGGTGAAGAAGGCGTCCAGCCGGGTGGTGTGGGAGAGGCGCCGCACCGGAGTGGGGATGGCCGCCAGCTCCTGCTCGAAGGGGTTGAGCCCCAGCGCCTGCTGCAGCGCGGGCTCGGCCAGGATGCGGGGGCTTACCGCATCCAGGGCGGCCCGCACCGCCCCTGCCGCCCACTCCACCCGCCGGTACAGCTCCTCCGTGAGGAAGGCCGGGCGCAGGCAGGTGGCCATGGCCCGCCCGCCGAAGAGGATGTTCTCCTCCCGCTGCCGGTCCAAGAGCTCGGCGAGCTGGCGGGGGGAGTCGGGGTCCTGCCGCACCAGCTGGTGGTAGCGGGCGATGGCGGCGGATAGCTCAGAGCGCGGGTCGGACATGGCGGGGCAGCTCCGGGGCGGGGGCCTCCCCGGCCAGCGCCAGCTCGGCCAGGAAGTCCCCCATGGCGGTGACGATCCAGCGGTAGTTCTCCTCCCCCACCGAGTGATAGTCGGCGTCGGGGGCGGGGTTCATGAAGTCGATGGCGTAGGGAACCCCGTCGCGCACCGCGAACTCCACGGTGTTGAGGTCGTACCCCAGGGCGCGGCAGAGGGCCAGCACGTCCCGCTCCAGCTTCTCGAGCATGGCCGGCGGAACAGGCTCGGGCGGCACCGCCGAGTAGCGCTCGTGGTGGGGGGCGGCGGGGTTGTAGCGCATCACCCGCACCTGCCGGCGCCCCACCCCGTAGCAGCGGTAGTACTCCTGGTAGTCGATCCCCTCCTGCAGCATCATGCAGGCGTCGCCGCTGGCCTCGTAGGCGATGAAGAACTCCTCCGGCGAGCGCACCCGGGACACGTTGCGCCAGCCGCCGCCGTCGTGGGGCTTCAAGAACGCCGGAAAGCCCACGTAGGCGAAGACGGCCTCCCAGTCCAGGGGGTAGACCAGGTTGCGGAAGCTGCTGGCCTGGGTGTGGGGTGGGTGCTGCTTGTGGGGCAGGATCACGGTGCGGGGCACCGCCACCCCCACCCGCTCGGCGATGTGGTTGTCGATGAACTTGTCGTCGGCGCTCCACCAGAAGGGGTCGTTGACCACCCGGGTGCCCGACAGCGCCGCCAGCTTGAGGTAGGAGCGGTACAACGGCACCTCGTGGGAGATGCGGTCCAGGATCACCGCATAGGGCGGCGGCTCGTCGTAGCGCACCGCCCCCACCCGCACCGGCTCGGCCACCACCCCTCGGGCGCCGTAGCGGTCGTTGATGTAGGCCACCAGCCCCTCGGGGAAGGTGGTTTCCATGCCGTGCAGGACCCCAATCGTTCGCGCCATCGTCAACTCCCTCTCAGGCGATGTGCACCGCCAGCATCTCCCGCCACCAGGGCCAGTCGTGCCCGGCCCCATGCTCCCAGATTTCCAGCCGGCAGGGTACCCCCCGGGCGGCCAGCAGCCCCGCCACGTGCTCGGTGGAGTGGCGGCAGAAGTCGTGCTCACCGGCCAGCAGGCGGAGGTCGGCCCGCCGCAGGGGGGCCAGGTAGGCCTCATCGGTGAGATTGGCCAGGTAGTCCACCGGGTTGTGGAAGTACACCGCGTCGCTGTAGTAGCCGTTCAGGAACGGCTTGATGTCGTAGGCCCCCCCCATGGCAATCAGCTTGCCCACCCGGGCGGGGTGGCGGAAGGTGAAGTTGGCGGCGTGGTAGGCGCCAAAGCTGGCCCCCGCCACGATCAGAAAGCTCCCCCGCTCGGCGGCGATCATCGGCAGCACCTCGTGCACCACGTAGGCCTCGTACTGCTCGTGGCGGGCGATGCGGGCGGCCGGGTGAGCGGCGCGGTTATAGAGCGCCTCGACATCCACCGAGTCCAGGCAGTACAGGGTGTTCCACCCCCCCTCCAGCTGCCGGGTGAGGGTGGCCACCATGCCGAACCCCTCCCACTCGTAGAAGCGGCCCATGCTGGTGGGGAACACCAGCACCGGCACACCGGCGTGGCCGTAGACGAGCATCTCCATCTCCCGCCCCAGCGAGGGGCTCCACCACCGCCGGTACTCCCGGTGCACGTCGGACTCCCCGGCGTCGCCGGCTTTTCGCCGAGACGCTGTCTCAAACGATGGGGAGTGTAGCGGCTCGGTGCGCACGGCGTCAATGCAACCCCGGGGTACCAGGCACAGCCATCTTGGCGATTTTTGCAGGGGGGCCTTGACGGTGCCCGTGTCCGGGACCGTGCCCGTGTCCCTGTCCGTGTCCGTGACCGTGTCCGTGTCCGTGACGGTGCCCGTGCCCGTGACCGTGACGGCGTCCGTGCCCGTGTCCGTGCCTGTGTCCGTGCCCGTGACCGTGTCGGTGACCGTGCCCGTGCCCGTGACCGTGACCGTGTCGGTGTCGGTGCCCGTGCCCGTGTCGGTGTCAGTGCCCGTGTCGGTGTCGCCTGGGCGGCGTGGCCTCGTGGTGTT
>JABRVY010000434.1:0-2337 GCA_039961755.1 Acidobacteriota bacterium
CACCGGCCGCTCCACCGGCGGGGTGTGGCCGCACCCGGGGATGACGGCCAGCCGCCCCCGGGGCAGGGCCTCGGCCATGGCGCGAGCGGTGTCCGGCGGGAGGTGGCCGCGGCCCTGCAGGACTACGCCAGCGGGGACGCGGACTTCGCCGACGCCTTGCTCTCCCGCAGCGGTCGCGCCGCCAGATGCCACCAGCCGGCGACCTTCAACCGCCGCCTGCTCGCCCTGCCGGACACCGTCGAGCCATGACACCGCCTCCGCGGTGACGGGCCAGCTGCTCGGTACCGACGACGACGTCACGGCTATCCCCGGGCGCCGGATCGAGACGCTGGCCACGCGGGTTGTATCTCGGACCTGGCCGGCCGCCTGCTGGCCAGGGGCCCAACCCCATTCGGGCCCGGGAGGCCGGAAGAGGGCGACGCCAACCCCCCCGGTCAGAACTCATCTCACGGCAGGCGGCGCCGTTTGAGGTGCACGGTGCCTGCCGCCTCTCCCGTGCGCTCCACCTCTAGGTAGCGAACCCACCCGTCCTTGACGCGCAGCACCCGGCGCCACGCCTGCTCTCCCCCTCCCTCTGCCAGCACCCACCACCTGACAGCCGCCCGGGTGTCGTCCCCGGGTTCGGCGATGGCCAGCAGGAGATCCACCACCGACAGGCATATCTCCTCGCCGCCCGGCAGCCGCTCCCGTACCGGACAGACGGCCTTGGGGCCGTGGCGACGGGCATAGTTCTCGGCGGTCTCGGCGATGTCGGCGGTGGCGAACACCCACACCTGCCCCTTCTCGCTCATCACCGACCAGACATCCACGTGCGAGGCGGCCCCGAGCCAGCCGAGGCTGGTCTTCAGCTCCCCCACATCGATCATGGCCAGCTTTCCCTCTTTCGTCTCCAGCCACCCCAGCGTGAACGGCTGGTCGGTGGCCACCAGCATGCGGCGATGGCCGGCAGGGTAGATGGCCGCGTGCGTCGGGGCCGCTTCCACCTGCGCCTGCAGCCGTTTTTCCATCTCCGCCTGCCAGTCGATGCCGGTGGCCAGGCCAATCAGCCGCTGCCAGACGGAGGGGCGAAAGAGCAAACGCTCGAGATCCTCCTCGAGGCGGGCAGCGCGCCACCACTGGGCGCGCCAGGAATCCAGAGGGAGCAGGTCGGCAACCCGCTCCGCGCCTCCCGCCCCCCCCGCGCGCTCGGCGGCGTGCAGCTCCCACACCGTCACCAGATGCCCTTCCCCCGCCCGCAGCGCCACCCGCAAGGGGGTACGGGGGAAGGACTCCCCGTCCAGGACCACCGCCTTGCCCACCGTCCGGAAGCCCACGTCGGCCCCGGCGGGGATGTCCCACCGGTACCGGCGCCCGTCGGGGAAACCGAGGACCCAGCTGCGCCCCTGCTGTTCCCACACCGCCGTCCCGTCCACCGTATCCACCAAGCCGATCACCCGTGGCGGGGAGCCCAGTTCCACCTCGCGCAGGACCTCGCCGCTGTCGGGATCCACCAGCGCATAGCAGGACGCCGTGGTCTTCCAGCCCGAGGGGTCACGGCTCCCCGCCGCACCGGATGAGCGGCAGCCATGGCCGAAACCCACCAGACAGGCGCGCTCGCTGCAGAGTGTCACCCCCGCCGAAAAGCCACACTCCTCCCCTGCCTTCCCGCTCCGGGCGGCGGCCCTCACGCGCTCCGTGCAGGGCAGCTGCACCCCCTGGGCAAGGCCCGCCGGGGTCCATAGCAACACCACAAGTACTACCAGAATACTCGCCGCCATCTCATGGCTCCCCCGCCGACTGCGCCCCCCGTCCAGGCTCTTGCAGCGGCTCGCCGCCCCATCGCTGGGCGCCGACGAAAAGCCCTTGCACCGCCTGATCCAGCGCCTCCCCAGGCACCGACAGGCACTCCTTCTTTCCCCACTGGGTCGGCGCGAACATGATAAAGCACCAGGCGCACCGGCACCCCTCGCGTTCGCCGAAGCCCGGGCGCATGCCCGTGCAACACGACCCCGAGCCTTCGCACAACGGCGTGCCTTGCGGCGTGAAGTTGCGCACGCACTCGCACCAGCACGAGCACCAGGAGCCCTCCACAGCCGTCGCGGCGCCGAGGACCAGCGCTGCGGCCATGGTGATAGATACCCACGTCCTGTTCACTGTCGCCTCCCGACGCTGCATGGTAAAAAAAGATCTGTCAACCCGACGACTCGGCCCACGGCGCTGCGCCGCATCAGCGGCGCGGCACGCCAGGATGGCGGCGCGGAGGAAGGCGCCATGCGCATCGTCCTGGCCAGCGTACCCGTGCAGGATCAGGCGGCCGCCCGAGATGTCTACACGCGCATCCTGGGCTTTCGGGTGAAG
>JABRVY010000435.1:0-2908 GCA_039961755.1 Acidobacteriota bacterium
GGACGATGCGGCGCACCTCGGTGGGTCCTTGGGAGCGGGCCAGGGCGGTGGCCAGGGCCTCGGTGAGCAGCGCCGCGGCGTGCGAGGGGTCGGCGAAGCGGACCTCGGCCTTGGTGGGGTGGACGTTGACGTCCACCAGCTGTGCGGGCACCTCCAGGTGCACGAACCCCTCCGCCTGCAGCACCCCCGAACTGCCCCGCAGGGCGCGGTGGGCCACGGCGGTGAGGAGGCGATCGCGCACCACCCGCCCGTTGACCGCCAGGGTGATCTGGCGGGCCGAGGAGGCGGCCAGCAGGAAGCCGGTCACGCGGGATTCGCCTTTCCGGTGCGACAGGGGGGTGATGGCGGCGGCGCGCCGGGGCCCCAAGAGGTCGGGCAGGCGCGCGAAGAGATCGCGGGCGGGCGGCAAGTGGAACACCGTCCGGTCGTTGTGGACGAGCTGGAACGACAGCGCCGGGCGGGTGAGCGCCAGCCCGGTGAGCAGCGTCACCGCGTGGCGCAGCTCGGTCTCCGGGGTGCGCAGGAACTTACGGCGGGCGGGCAGCCGCTCGAAGAGGTCGCTGACCTCGAGGCGGGTACCGGGAGGGCGGGCAACGGGTCGGACGCTGGCGATGCGGCCGAAGTCGCACTCCACGCGGGTGCCCTCCCCCGGTTGCGCGGCGGTTTCGAGGACCAGCCGCGACACCGCCGCGATTGACGGCAGGGCCTCGCCGCGAAACCCCAGGGTGGTGATGGCCTCCAGGCTGGCGTCGCTGTCCAGCTTGGAGGTGGCGTGGCGCTCGAGGGCCAGCAGGGCATCCTCCCGGTCCATGCCGCAGCCGTCGTCACTGACCTCGATCGATCGCATGCCCCCCTGGCGCAGGCGCACGGTGACGGCGGTGGCGCCGGCATCCAGGGAGTTCTCCACCAGCTCCTTGACCACCGAGGCGGGCCGCTCCACCACCTCGCCGGCGGCGATGCGGTTGATGACGGCTTCGGGCAGCAGGCGAATCCGCGGCATGCCGCACAAGGGTACGACAGGTCGGAAGGTGGGGGTAGGGTCGAGGGTGCTGGCGCCGCCCGCAGCAGGCGGGACCCCTCGGGCTCGCCGCTGCCTCGCGAGCGGGCGCTGCGTAGAATGCGCGCGGAGGTGTGCGGTGGACTTCGAGCTCGGTGAACAGCAGACCATGGTGCGGGACATGGTGCGGGAGTTCGCCCGCGAGCGACTCGCCCCCGGCGCGGCGGCGCGGGACGAGAGCGGCCAGTTTCCCGCCGACATCTTCCGGGAGCTGGGGGAGCTGGGGCTGCTGGGCATGCTGGTGGAGGAGCGCTACGGGGGCGCCGGCATGGACGCCCTCACCTACGCGCTGGCCATCGAGGAGCTGGCCCGCGGGGATGCCAGCGTGGCGGTGGGGGTGTCGGTGACCAACTCGGTGTGCCAGTGGCCGATCAGTCGATTCGGGAGTGAGAAGCTGAAGGAAAGAGTACTGCCACCCCTGGCCCGGGGGGAGGTGCTGGGCGGCATCATGCTCACCGAGCCCCAGGCGGGGTCCGATCTGGCCTCCCTGCGCACCACCTACCGCCGGGACGGGGACGGTTACCGCCTGAACGGCTCCAAGGCGTGGATCACCAACGCCGGCGTGGGGCGCTTCTTCGTGGCGCTGGCCACCCGCGACCTGGCGGAGGGGGCCCGGGGGATCTCGGCGTTTGTGCTGGACGCCGAGCAGCCGGGGGTGGTGGTCCACCCCCCCGAGCGCAAGATGGGGCTGCGCTCCTCGCGGACCTGCATGGTCACCCTGGAGGAGGCCCGGGTGGAGGCGGACGGTCTGCTCGGCGAGGAGGGGCGCGGGATGCAGGTGGCGCTGGCGACGCTGGACCACTCCCGGCTGGGGATCGCCGCCCAGTCGTTGGGGGTGGCGCAGGCGGCCATGGACGAGGCCTTGCGGTACTGCAAGGAGCGGGAGCAGTTCGGTCGCCCCCTCATCGACCACCAGGCGGTGGGCTTTCGTCTGGCGGACATGAACACCGAGCTGGAGGCCGCCCGCTGGCTCACCTACCGCGCCGCCTGGCTGTCGGAGCGCGGCGGCCGCTACACCCGCACCAGCGCCGAGGCCAAGCTCCTCGCCTCGGAGACCGCCAACCGCATCGTCGCCGCCGCGGTGCAGCTGCACGGCGGCTACGGCTACTCCCGCGAGTACACGGTGGAGCGGCTGTACCGGGACGCCCGGGTGCTCACCATCTACGAGGGCACCAGCGAGGTGCAGCGCATGGTCCTGGCCCGCCTCCTGAAGGAGCTGGACTCCACCGCCCCGGCGTGATCACCCACCGGTCGTCGGCACGTCGTGCGGGGCGCCGGGCCGTCCCGCGGACGGTGACGGCCTCGAGCCTGGCGTGGCGCGGGCGCGGCTACCACCGGCCTCACGCCGCGGGCCAGCGCACCTCGGCCCCCGCGCCGCTGAACTCCCCTTTGCGGTGCAGGTGGTCGCCCATTAGCGACAGGCCGAATGTCAGCAGCAGCCAGAGGACTGCCGTCGCGGCGACCTTGAAGACCAGGTCGAACGCCGGCTGCTCCAGCCACGTGCGGTCCGCTGCCGGGCTGCCCTCCGGCCCCCCGGCGGTGGCGGGCCGGGGCCGATGAGCCGCGCCGCGACCCTGAGCGTCTCCACCAGGCCCCCGATGCCGCCGATGGCGAGCGCCAGCAGGATGGCCGCCGGGATCAGCACGGCCAGGCGCTCGGTTGGCCCTCCCTATCGGCCCAGCGGCGCCAGGCGCCTCCCGCACCGCCCGCCAGCGCCGTACCCCTCCTGGCTCTAGATCATGTCCCGGCAAGACGAGGGGAAGGCTCGGTGGCGCCAGAGTCGAGGCGTCAGCAAGGGTAGGTGGTGCGGATCTGATGTCCGGGGGTGGCGCGGGGCGGTCAGCCGGGCGG
>JABRVY010000436.1:0-3330 GCA_039961755.1 Acidobacteriota bacterium
GGACGGCACCGCGCGACCACTGGCTCGAGCGGGCGGCGGAGCTGCCGGTCTCTCCGGTGCTGACCCTGGCCGAGGCGGTGGCGGCGACCGGCGCGCCGGCGACCCTGGCGTTTTTGGGCGGCGGCGGGGCGTCGCCGGCCGGACCAGCGCCGGCTCTGGGAGAACACACTGCGCTCGTACTGGCCGAGCTGGGCGACAGGAGCGCACGGTAAACAGCACGCGAAACCGGCGTTCATGCCGCCAATCCTCACTCGGGTATCGCCGCGCCAACATGGCGGAGAAGTCTCGTGAGTATCTCGCGCAGATTGCCAGCGGAGAAAATCGTCAAGAACTTGACATCAAGGTGCCAGGTACTTATGCTTGTTTCTGGTAGTCAGGGAGGCAAAAATGCCGTTTGAAAAGTTCATCCCAGCTCGCAAGCAGAAGCCCCCACAGGCATCCATCAAGCGCACCGGAACCATTTCACTCGATGCTGGTTTCGCCAGTCAGGTCGGACTCGCGGAAGCCCGCGCCGTCACCCTCTATTTCGATCCGCAAAAGCGCCTGGTCGGGCTGCGCGCCGCCGATCCGAAAGAGGACGGGGCCGTGCGCCTGTCCCACCGCACACGGGTAGCCTCGGTGCGCGCTCGCCCGCTCTTCCAGGCCTACGGCATCGCCCTGGAGGAGACCGCCCGGGTACCGGTGAGCTGGGACGAGGCAGAGAATCTCGTGGTGCTTCCCCTCCCGGCCGGTGGTCGACGTCCCCGTGGCCGGCCCCGCAAGGGCGCCTGATCCCTCATCGCTGGCAGCGCTGACAGAAGAACGCCGACCGTCCACCCAGCGCGGTACGGCGAATGGGCGTGCCGCACTGCTGGCACGGCTGGCCCTCCCGCCCGTACACCCGCAGCGCCACGGCGAAGTACCCCCCATCGCCGTTGGCGTCCACGAAGCCGCCGTCGGCCAGGGTGGTGCCGCCCGCCGCCAGGGCGTCGGCGAGGGTGTCGCGGATCGCCCGTGCCAGGCAAGCCCGCCGCGCCGGGGACAGGCGCCCCGCCGGGGAAGTGGGGCGAATTCCCGCCCGCGCCAGCGCCTCGTTGGCGTAAATGTTGCCGAGGCCGGCGAGAACTGACTGGTCCAGCAGGGCGTTGCGAATCGGGGCCCGGCGGCCGGCGAGGGAAGCCAGCGCCGCCTCGACGTCGCCGTCCAGCGGGTCGACCCCCAGCCGTGCCAGGGGAGGGTAGAGGGACACCTCCTCCGCCGGCATCACCACCGCCACCCCGAAGCGCCGGGGATCGACGAGGCGCAGCTCCCGGCCGCCGCTGAAACCGAGCGTCAGGTGGGTGTGGGCGGGCGCCGGGGAGGACGCCGGCTGCACCAGCAGCCGGCCGGACATGCCCAGATGAAACACCGCCGCGTGGCGGCCGAGGTGGCCAATGAGATACTTGCCCCGGCGGGTGAGGTCCTCGAGGCGAGCCCCCACGCAGTCCCGCCACGCCGCCTCCCGGATGGGCTGGCGCAGCGGCACCCCCGAGGTGGCCACCGTCACCAGCCGCCGCCCCTCCAGGCGTGGCAGGAGAGAGCGGCGAATCGTTTCCACCTCGGGCAGTTCCGGCATACCCGGCCACCCTAGCACGGCGATGGCCAGCCCCCCGAGGGGATAAACACCCGGACCCGGGGGCTCGTAGAAGTGAGCAGAACGTTCCTTCTCCTCCTCCTTCCACCCGGCGCCCCCCACGGGGCGCCGCGGTGTGCAGGGGGAGGTGTCAGCCGCTCTCGCTCACGGCGCCCAGCCGACAAAAACCGGCTTCTCGGTGACCGGGTCGCCCGAAGCATTCACCTGAATGGCCAGGGCGTGGACGGGAGCGCTGGTGCGGATCATGAGGACCTTGCGGCCGCCGTCCTGGGAGGGGTTGAGGGCGCTGGCGATGAAGTTGATGCGCACCTCCTCGCCCGAACGCACCACCCAGGAGCGTTCGCCCTCGAATTTCTGGTCGGCGCTGTACAGGCGGACGGTGACGGTGGCGTCCTGGAAACCGGGGTTGAACACGACCAGGTGGGTGCGCTCGCTACCCGCCGCGGTTCCGGTCTGGCGGACGTTGAGCACGCCGTAGTAATGGCCAGGGCGGAGGAGGTCCCGCTGGGTGAGGCCCGGGACCAGCTGGCCGGCGGTGCCCACCTGCTGGCCACCGCCGTCTCGGAACACCGCGTACTCCCGCCCGGCGGCAGAGATGCTGGTGCCGTTGAGCGAGGTGCACACCACCGTCCCGACCTTGTTGGTGAGGTTGAAGGCCTGGCCGACGATGTCCACGTAGGTCCGCGTTCCCCCCGACGGCAGGACGATCTGGGTGGTCCGCAACGCCCCGGGTATGCCGCGTTCGAAAAACTCCAGCCGCACGGTCGCCGGCCCGTCGGAGTGGTTGCGAATCGCCGCCGAACCCTCGAACTGGTTGAGCCCGGCGATCGACCCCAGCTCGAACATGGTCACCTGCTCGTCCCCGTCCCACGACCAAGGCATGGTGGCAGGGTCGCTGGTGCCGGTGTAGCCCGGCAAGCCGCCGTCCAGCACCGACACGTACCCCTGAGCCAGACCGGACAGCACGGAAAACCGCACCGTGGCCCCGGGTTGGGGGGCGACAGCGAACTCCTGGAAGACGTTGTTGAACTGCACGCTGCCCCCGGCACCCAGGTTGAGAACCCTGGGCGGACCCAGCGGTTCATTGCTGTCGCTGTAAAGCTGCAGGCTCACGGTGGCTGGAGTCAAGGCGGCGGCGGCCACGTTGACGCGGTTGCGCTGGACGTCAGGGGTGGTGGGGAAGGTCACCGAGAATCCCTCCGGTACCGCGTGGTCGCGGGAGGTGACCGGCACGTCCTGGCCGTATCGGGTACCGTCGGGCCCGCGAGCGGTGATGGTGCTCAGGAACACGGCCGCCGCGTTGGACCCCTTCGGCAAAGGGAATCTCCCGTACAGATTCAACGTCCCGGCCGCCCGTTCGCCGGAAGAGACCCCGAAGAGGTCGTGCAGGACGTTGGGGTAATGGGTGAGCCCGGGGGACATGGTGAAGGTGGTGGTCCTGGAAGATCCCCCGATGCCGCTGCGCGGTGTGTAGACGGCGCCTATCTGCCAGGGGTTGCTAGTGGGGTTGTAGCCCCAGAGCTGCGAGGTGTAGAACACTCCCCCCGCGCCGGACAGCTGGGCCACCGCCGGCACCTGCCAGTCGGGAATGTCATCGAAAGCCGGGTAATCAGAGGTGTACAGTGCGGTCGTCGAGAGGAAGGTGTTGCTGCCATCCCGGCCGCCGAAGTAGAGCCCCCTGAGGCGGTCGGGGGTGGGGGTCGGCCCGGGACCGGGGG
>JABRVY010000437.1:0-4606 GCA_039961755.1 Acidobacteriota bacterium
CACCTGGACCGCCGCCCAGGCCGCCCCCTGTGGGTGAGCACCGCCGGGGTGGGGGCGGCCTGGGCGGCGGTCCAGGTGCAGGCCATGCACGGGTCGTTCCGCACGCCGACCCTGCTGCGCCTGGCAGACGCGCTGGCGCGCCGGGGCGGGCTGGTCCCGCTGTCTCAAGGACAGGCGTCGGGGGCAGCCAGCAGCCGGCGGTAGGTGGCGGCGTCGGCGGGGAGAAAGCAGCAAAAGACGACCGTGAAGTCGGGGGGCAACTCGGCGGCGAGGGAGCGCACGGTGCGCACCGCCACGGCGGCGGCCTCCTCCGGGGGGTAGCCGTAGGCCCCGGTGGAAATGCACGGAAAGGCAATGGACCGGCAGCCGTGTCGGGCGGCCAGGCGCAGGGCGTGCCGGTAGCAGGAGGCCAGCAGCTCCGCCTCCCCCTGCCGGCCACCGCGCCACACCGGTCCCACGGCGTGGATCACGTACCGGGCGGGCAGGCGGTACCCCCCCGTGAGGCGCGCCTCCCCGGTGGGGCATCCCCCCAGCTCGAGACACTCGGCTAGCAACTCCGGGCTTGTCGCGCGGTGGATGGCCCCATCCACCCCCCCGCCGCCCCGCAGGGCGGTGTTGGCGGCGTTGACGATGGCGTCACAGGCAAGGGTGGTTATGTCCCCCTCCACCACCTCCAGGCGCATGGCCGTACCCTCCCGGCCTCATGATAGGCGCTTGCCCTGCCCGCGGCGCCCGATGGGGAGCGCGGGGTTCGTTCGAAGAGTTATTATATTCTTTTCTATTTTTTCGTCATTCAATCGTAGAATTGTGCTAGACATTGCGCCCTTGCTGCGGGTGTCGCGAGGGAACATCCCGCGCAAAGGAGGATGCGATGGAAAGGTTGCTTCCCGCAGTCGTTGTCGCGTTGTCCCTGGCGGTGCTAGTTCCGGCGGTCCAGGCCGCCACGCCCCTGCAGGCCATCTTCACCGCCGACAACCCGGCCGGAAACATGGGGACGGCCCGGGTGCGGGTGGTGCACGCCTCCCCGGATGCCCCGGCGGTGGACGTGCTGGTGCAGAACAACCCCGCCTTCACCAACGTGGCCTTCGCCCGGGCCACGGAGTTTGCCGCCCTCCCCGCCGGCACCTACGACGTGAAGGTGGTCCCGGCCGGAGCCACCTCCCCGGTGGTGATCGAGGCCAACCTCACCCTGGCCGGCGGCACCGACTACACGGTGGTGGCCACCGGCCTTCTGGCCAACATCGCGCCGGTGGGGCTCACCGCCTCCGGCGGCCGGCCGGCGGCGGGCAAGGCCTGGGTGCGTTTCCTCCACGCCTCCCCCGACGCCCCCGCGGTGGACATCGCCGTCAAGGGGGGGCCGGTGCTCTTCCCCAACGTGCCCTTCCGGCAGGGCACCCAGTACCTGGAGGTGCCGGCCGGCACCTACGACCTGGAGGCCCGCCCGGCCGGGAGCTCCGCCGTGGCCCTGCCCATTCCGGGGGTGAGCCTGGCCGACGGCGGGGTGTACACCGCCTACGCCGTGGGTCTTTTGGCCGATGTGGGCAAGCTGTCGCAGCTGTACTTCGTGCCCACCGCAGCCCGGGGCCAGGGGTTCGCCGGGTCCCAGTGGCGCACCGACGTGGACGTGCTCAACGGCTCCAGTCAGCGAGTGTCGTTCAGGTACCTCTGGCTGCCCCGGGACACCGACAACGCCGAGCCGCGGGAGTCGGTCATCTTCACGCTGGAGCCGGGAGAGTCGCTCCGCCACGCCGACGTGCTGCAGGCCGCCTTCGGGGTGCAAGATGCGGTGAACGCCTTTGGCGCTCTGGGGGTGCTGTCCGACACCAAGGCGCTGTACCTGTACTCGCGCACCTACAACGTGGGTGCGGGGGGGGCGGCCGGCACCTTCGGGCAGGGCATTCCCGGCCTGGCGGCCGACGAGCTGGTCCCCAGCGGGGTGCCGGTGCGGGTGATGTTCTTGACGGAAAACGCCGCTTACCGCTCCAACCTGGCCCTCCTCAACGGCGTGGGCAAGCCCATCCGGGTTATGTGGCGGCGCTACGCCCCCACCGGCCGCGTCATCGACGAGGGCAGCGTGGAGCTGCCCGCCTGGGGCACCACCCAGATCAATCGACTGTTCCAGCGCGAGGCCCCCATCGAGGGCGCCTACGTGGACCTGTGGACCGAGACGCCCGGCGCCACCTTCCTGCCCTGGGGCTCGGTGCTGGACAACAAGACTTCCGCCCCCGCCACCATCCTGCCGCGCTAGGGGTCACTGCGGGAGAAACGCACGGCGGGCCCGTCCGGGCCCGCCGTTTTTCTCCTCGCGTCAGGTCTCGATCTCGTGCAGCTGCTTGGGGACAGCGGCGGTGAGCACGTCCGGCTCCCCCGCGGTTACCAGGACGTCGTCCTCGATGCGGAAGCCGCCGAAGCCATGCAGGGTGTCCACCAGCTCCCAGTTGACCTCATCCCGGTGCCGGTCCCGCAGCTCGGAATCGGTGAGGAGGGCGGGGATGAAGTAAATCCCCGGCTCGATGGTGGTGACGAAGCCCTCCTCCAGGGGGAAGTCGCAACGCAGGTAGCGCAGCACCGGGTGGGGCGAGCGCTCGCGGCCGGGAGCGTAGCCGGAGGCGTCGCGCACCCCCAGCCCCACCAGATGCCCCAGCCCGTGGGGGAAGAACAGGGCCACCGCCCCGCTGTCCACCAGCGCCTCGGCCTGGCCCCGCAGCAGCCCCACCTGCACCAGGCCGTCGGCAATGCGGGTGGCGGTGGCCAGGTGCAGCTCGCGGAACTCCTGCCCCGGCCGGCACTGCGCCACCGCCGCCATCTCGGCCGCCAGCAGGAGCTGATAAAGGTCGCGCTGCAAGGGCTCGAAGCGGCCCCCCACGGGGTAGGTGCGGGTGACGTCGCCGCAGTAGCCCTCCACCTCCGCGCCGGCGTCGATGAGCACTAGCTCGCCGGCGGCCAGGCGGCGGGTGGAGGGCTCGAAGTGCAGCACCGCCGAGTTGGGGCCCGAGCCCACGATGGTGCCGAAGGCGGTGCGCTGCGCCCCGGCCCGGAAGAAGGCCGCCTCCAGCTCGATCTGGATCTCCCGCTCGCTGCGGCCGGCGGCAATGAGGGAGCGGGCCGCCGCGTGGCCGGCGGCGGTGGCGGCGCAGGCGCGGCGGATGCGGGACAGCTCCTCCTCGTCCTTGCGCCGCCGCGCGGCCAGCAGGGCCCCCCTCAGCCGCTCCCGCAGCTGGGGATCGTCTGCCACGCCGGGGATGGGACACCCCAGGACTGCCAGAGGCCGCCCGCGGCGCGCCTCCAGCCAGGCGGGGAAGGTGGAGGCGGGCTCCCCCTCCGACTCGCCGCCCCCCTCCCACACCCGCTCCGCCTGGGTGACCTCGGGCACGAAGTCCACCCACCCCTCCCGGGGGTCGAAGGCGAGGATGCATCCCGGCCGGACCCGGTCGGCCAGCCAGAAGTACTCGGTGTGGGGGCGGAAGGGGTAGGTCTGGTCCGCCCCGCCGGGGATGCCGACGGGTTCCCCGGCGGCGATGACCACGATTTCGTCGGTGAGCTGGAAGGCCTGCGCCGCCCGGCGTCGGCGCTCCTCGAGGTACGGTTTGGCGTTCATCATGGCGGAAGTCTAGCAGGCCGACTCACCCCTCCACCCACACCGTCACCTCGGCGACGGACCGGCGGTGGCGGCGGGGCGGCCCCTCCGCCGGGAAGCCCAGGGGGACGAGGGCCACGGGCCACCACCCCACGGGCAGCCCCAGGATCTGCTGGACCCTGCCTTCCTCGAAGGCCCCCACCCAGCAGCTGCCCAGCCCGGCGGCGGTGGCGGCCAGCAGCAGGTTCTGCGTGGCGGCGGCGGTGTCCTGCAGGCAGTAGAGGTGGCGGCCGCGGGCCCCGTAGATGCGGGCGCTTTCCTCCGGCACTGCGCAGACCACGATCACCACCGGGGCCTCGGCCACGAAGGCCTGCTGCAGCGCCGCCGCCGCCAGCTCCCGGCGCGGGACGGCCGCGGTCACCACCACGAAGCGCCACGGCTCCAGGCCGCCGGCTGAAGGGGCCCAGCGGGCCGCCTCCAGCAGCTGCTCCAGCAGTGGTTGGGGCACCGGGTCGGGGCGGAAACGGCGGCAGGAGTAGCGGGCGGTGAACAGGTCCTGGCTCATGGCCTCCCTCCCCTGGCGCCGGCGATCCTAGCATTGTCCCCCCAAACCGAAGAAGCAATCGCCAAGATTATAGGTACCTGGTACCGCGGGTGTGGCCGTGTAGACTGGAAAATGATGTGCCGACGAATGTGCGCGGGGTGGGTGGTGGGGTGGGCGGCGCTGCTGGCCGCCGCCCCCGGTGGGCTGGCCCAGGTGCCGGCGGGGGAGCCGGCTCCCTCGGCGGTGCGCATCCTCCTGAACGTCAAGCGGGCTTACGCTGCCTGTCGCAGCTATCGCGACCGCGGGGAGGTCAGGGTGGTGGGCGCCATCGAGGGCGGCAGCTTCGGCACCACCGTTCCCTTCAGCACCGCCTTCGTGCGGGGCGGCCCCTTCCACTTCGAGCTCACCGACCGCGGTCTGGGGGAGCGGGAGTCCCGGCTGGTGCTGTGGGCCGAGGGGGACCAGGTGCGGGCCTGGTGGGAGGC
>JABRVY010000438.1:0-15416 GCA_039961755.1 Acidobacteriota bacterium
CCCTTCCTCCCTGCCCTCCCTGCCCGGGTGGTGAAACACCACGTCGGCTCCCCCGCGCTGGGCATGGAGCTGCGCCCGCACCCGCTCCGGCGCCAGCACCGCCCCGCAGCACAGACATCTGGCCCTTGCCCGCGCCACGGTCCCGCCCGGCACCTCGCTGTCCCTGGTGGGCGCGAAGACCTCGAAGGCGACGTGGGGAAACTCACCACCAGGACACGGAGGACACGGACAGTCTCCCTTGCCTCTCTCTGTGCCTCTGTGGTGAATGACCGGCCGCAGGGCCCGCCGGCGGTTGGCCTTCTTGCACAGCCAGAACGACCGCATCAGGGGGATCTCCGCCCCGCAGTCGGGCGCCTCGCAGCGCACCGTGCGCGCCCACAGGTAGGCGATCGGGGTGGCGCCATCGGGGTCCTTGGGGTAGAGCTCGGCGAGCTCCCGCTCCGCCTGCCGCCTGATCTCCGCGCCCACCCGCCGCAGCTCCTCGGCCAGCTGCGAACCACGGCGCGGGACATCCTCCAGCATCACCTTGAGGATCAGGCACGCCACCGGGTTGAGGTCCGAGGCGAACGCCTCGCACCCCACCCGCAACGCCTCCAGGGGGATCGACCCGCCCCCCGCAAAGGGGTCCACCACCAGCGGCGGCTCGAAGGGGCCGCCGTCCTCCGGCGTGTGCGCCGCGCGCACCAGCGCCCGGCTAACTTCGAGATAGGTCGGATGCGCCGCCAGGTCCCAGTTGGCAAAGTCGGCGATGAAGCGCAGCAGCGCCCGCCGCAGGTCTCCGTCGGTCGTTCCGGGGTTGCAGTTGGGCACGCCGGGCAGGCGCTTCCGCGCCTCGGCCTTGAACGCCGGCGGGCAGAGGGGGTCGCAGGGGTCGGGCCAGAGCAGCGCCAGCAGTACCGCCCGGCAGGAGGCCAGGGGCCGCCGCGCCCACCACAGGTGCAGCGTCGATGGGTGCCCGTGCCGGATGGACTTTTCCCGCGCCGCCTGCCGGGAGACCGCGGCAATCGGAAAGTCCACTTCTGCCAGTCGCTTACAGCCTATGGGGATCATGCGCGCCTTCCGGGTTTGGATAATTTGGACTTCGTTATGGACTTTTTCATGTCTGGTTTGAACTCGTTCATACCTACGGATGGCGCCCGGTAAAACGCGCCACGCCGGGCTCCGTGCAGGACGAGCTTCCCGGCTGCGACCAACCTCCCGAGCAGGCATCTTGCCTGAAGCGGCGAGACGTGGCAGAGCTCGGCCGCGTCACGTCGGGTAAAGCGCCCGTGCATGGCCAGGTACTGGAGTACCATCTGTTCCTGCTGAAGCGGTTCGAAGCCACGCTGCCGCACGTACGTCGCCTTGTCGCCGAGGCGGCGGTAGGCGGCCGCAGAAAGGTGCCAGCTCCGGCCCTTGCGCTCTCCCAGCGGTTCCACGAGCCCCGATTCCACCAGTCGCTCGAGGCGACTGCGGGTCTCGGCTTCGGGCCGCTGGATCAGGGCAGCGGCCTCAGACGTCGCCAGGCGCCGACCCCGCCAGAGGTGGTTTAGCCGGCTTTTGGCATCAGGGTGCGCAAGAGCGCCAGCATTTCGCGACCCCTCTTCTCCTCCAGCGCGGACATGACCTCCATGACCTGGCAGCGCCGTTGCTCCTACGCCAGCAGGAGCACCTCCCAGCTTGCCCGCGAGAGGCGATACGCTCTCATCTGAACTCATGGGTTAATCCCGTTAAGGTCATCACGTGAAGCACCTCGATGGGCATAGAACGGGGGAAGGAAGTTGAAGCGCGTGGCAAGCCCCGGAAGGGGAACCCGCCGACCTGGACCAGGGCAGCCAAGCATGCCCTCATCCTTCACGGCCCATCGGGCTTCCCTCCTCCGCCCCTCCATATCGGCCCCCCTCCTCGCTGACCCGCATCGGCCGCGCCAACGCATCCACCGACAGGTAGTAGTGGGCCACCTTGGTGACCTCGTGCCAGCCCAGGCGCGCCGGGTCGAAGATGGGCTCCTGCAGGACCGGCTCGCTATCGCAGTGGGTTACAACATAGAGCCAGTAGCAGTCGCGCCGGTCCTCGGCGACGCGGCGCTCGTTGGGGGTGAGCAGCACCGTGCCAGTGGCCGCGCCGAGACCCTTCACCTCGATCAGCCGCAGCTCGCCCGAGGCGGGGTCCAGGCTGGTGAGGTCGTAGCCCAGATTTTGGGTGGAGACGTCCTGCACGAGGCGCCCTCGCGTCCGCTCATACTCCTGCGCCACGTGCATGGCGATCGCCTCGGTTTCGGCGTCGGGCTTGAGCCGTCGCACCTCGGGGGTCTCGCGCTCCGGATGGGGTAGCACCAAGACGCTGGCGATGCGCTCCACGGCCTGCAGGGTGAGCGAGCGCTGGTGCTCCAGTTCCTGCCGGCGCCGCTGGCGGCGGGCGAGCAGCTCGGCGTGGCGGGCCTCGGCCTGGGCGAGCCGACCTTCGGCACCGGGCAGCTTCTGCTCGACTTCCGCCGCCGCCCTGCCGATGTCATCGTCGGCGCGCTGCAGCAGCTCGGTGAGCGACAGCTCCACGTGGGCAGCGATGCGGTCGAGCTCGGCCAGCCTTTCCGCGCGGGTTTCCTCCAGAAAAGGGGTGAGGGCATGCTGGTGCAGCCAGACCAGCGGCTCGGGGTGGAGGGCGATGGGTGGCAATGCGGCCGGGGGGGTACCGGGCAGGAGGTTCGACAGCGCAGTTTCGCTGCACAGGGACACGGCTGGCGCCTGCCCGGCACGACCCGCCCCGTCGCCGCCACCCCCGAGCTCGACGGCGAAGAGCCGCTCCCGCACCACCTGGCCAAGGCCATCGACGATGCGCGCGCGGTAGACGTCGAGGCGCGCCGGCACGTCGTGCTGCAGGGAGTACAAGGTGGCGCCGCGGCCGAACTCCTTCCTGGCCAGGGCGAGGGTGTGACGTCGGACAGCCTCGAAGAGCGGGTGGCCCGGGGTGACCCACTCCAGCTTTTCCCGCTCCGCCGTATCCCGGTCGGTGGAGCAGCGCGGGTAGCGATCGGCCAGGGCCGGGAGCCTCCAGTCAGGTTCCCTCTCGTACTGGTGCAGCAGCGCAGGGGTGCGGGCCGGCTCGAAGGTGTGCGGCAGGTGAGGCACCGCCTTCATCGCCCAGGGGATGAGCTCCGCCGCCTCGCGCAGGAAACGCGCGATGGTCTCGGGTACCACCCGCCGTTCCTGGGCCCGTGCCCGACGTTCCAGCAGCATGGCCAGGTTGAGTTTCTTGCTGGCCAGACCCTCCAGGGCGTTCTGACAGATGCGGCGGAACTCCCGCTCGTCCACGTTCTTTAGCAGGCGGTCCTCGAGGTCCGCGTCTCCCAGCCGGCCCGCGTAGTAGTCGCGCAGCACCTTCTCGACCAGGGCTGCCGGCAAGACCTCACCCACCACGTTGAACACGGCGTCGTCGTCGAGGGCGTCGCGAATCTCCTGCAGCCTCTCCAGCAAGCGTTGCAAGACTCTCCCCTCGATCGTATTGGTCGCCACGAAGTTGAAGATCAGGCAATCCCTCCGCTGGCCGTAGCGATGGATGCGGCCCATGCGCTGCTCCAGGCGGTTGGGGTTCCAGGGGATGTCGTAATTGAACAGGATGTGGCAGACCTGCAGGTTGATCCCCTCGCCGGCCGCCTCGGTGGCCACCAGAACCTGGATTGCCCCCTCCTTGAACTGCTGTTCGGCAAACAGCCGGGTGCCGGGTTCCTCCCGGGAGCCGGGTTTCATGCCGCCGTGGATGGACCCCACCCGGAACCCCCACTGTCGCAGGCGATCCACCAGGTAATCCAGGGTATCTTTGAACTCGGTAAACAGCAGCAGGCGCTGCTGCGGGTCGGCGAAGAAGCCCTCCTGCTCCAGCAGCGCCTTGAGCTTCGCCAGCTTGGCCTCGACCCCGCCCTCCTCCACCGCCCGCGCGGCGGCAGCCAGGCGACGCAGCTCTTCGACCTCATTTTCCACCTCGGCGGCGTTGCGCGCCAGCGTGAGCGCCTCGAGCTTTTCCTCCACCCGTTGCCGCTCCGCCTCCTCCATTTCCTCCAGCTCCTCCGCATCGGGGAGGTCGAAGGGCTCCGCCGCCAGCACCCCCTGTGCCCACTTCAGCCTTTCCTCCAGCCGGAGCGCCCGTCGCTCCAGTGAACGCCGGAGGGCGAAGGTGCTGGACGCCAGCCGGCGTTGGTACAGCGACATCAAGAAGCCGATGGCGCGGGCACGCGGGTCTTCCCCCTCGGCGGCCGCCCGAGCGCTCTGGCGCTTGACGAAGCGCGTGACCTCCACGTACAGGTCGAACTCGGCGCCGTCGATCTGGAAATCCACCGTGTGCGGGATACGCCGTGTGAAGATCGGCCTCGCCGCCCAGCTGCCATCGCTCTGCCGCTCGGGGAAGTAGATCATGGCCTCCTTGGTGCGACGCAGGTAAAACGGCGCCCGCCGCCGGTCCATCGCCTCACGAATGGAGGTCACGTCGGCGTAGGCGTCGGCGTCCAGGAGCTGCAAGAACAGAGTGAAGTTCTCGGGGTCCCCCTTGTGGGGGGTGGCGGTGAGCAGGAGGAGGTGGTCGGTGCTGTCGCGCAGCAGCTCGCCCAGCTTGTAGCGCAAGCTCTTGTGGGATTCGTCGGCGGCCGACATGCGGTGCGCCTCATCCACCACCACCAGGTCCCACCGCACCTGGCGCAGGCCGGGCAGGATCTCGGCGCGCTTGGCCAGATCGAGGGAAGTGATGATTCGGTTGCGTTCCAGCCACTGGTTGATGCCGAACTGCTCGCGAATGTCCTGCCCCCGCAGGACCACGAAGGTCGCCTCGAATTTCTCCTTCAGCTCGCGCTGCCACTGGAACGCCAAGTTGGCGGGACAGACGATGAGAACACGCTCGGCGAGACCGCGCAGCTCCAGCTCGCGAATCAGCAAACCGGCCATGATGGTCTTGCCGGCCCCGGCGTCATCGGCCAGCAGGAAGCGCACGCGGGGCAACCTGAGCAGAAAGTCGTAGACCGCCTCCAGCTGATGCGGCAGGGGGTCGACCCGGGAAATGGAGAGGCCGAAGTAGGGGTCGAACTCGTAGGCAATACCCAGGGCGTAGGCCTGCAGGCCGAGACGCAGCAGGCGGCCGTTGCCATCAAAGGAGTGGCGGCCGTCGTGAACGGCGAGTTGCTCCAGATCGGCGGCGCGCAGGCTCACCCGGCGAAAGCGGTCGCTATGCAGGCCGACCAGACCCACCACCCAGCCCCCCGCGCCGTTCTCCTGCACCGTCTCCACCCGCATGGGCTCGTTGAAAAGCGGGCCCGAGACGACCTGGCCGGACCGCGGGGGCGTGCCCGTGGTCACCGCTGCGCCCCTGACCGGGCGAGAGTCCCGGCGCGGACGAGGTGCTGGGCACGCCGGAGGTTTCGGTCTACAACCGGGCGGCAAGGGCACGAGGCGGATCTCGCCCCCTGGCGCCCTGTCGACGCGGGGAAACGAAAGCAAGGGCTCGGCCTGGCCCGCCCCCAAGGCCGCATCGGCGGACGGCGGGAGCACCGGCCGAACCGTGAGGCTCGTCGACTTTCTGCGCAGCCCCTGCCTGCCTCGTCCGGGTACATGTCCTGATTCTACCGCAAGGAGAACGGTCCTCCCTGCGGCCCGACCGGAGTCATCCTCGCAATTCGGGGATCTCGTTCCAGAAATGCAAGTTGGCCATCCGCATCCCCACCGAGCCCGCCGGGAGGGGCGAGGGGCGCTGCGGCGGCGAGTCGGGCGGGGGTCACCCGCCGTGCGGATGGGTCCCCCTCACGGCAGAGGGTCAGCAACTTCGGGAGCATCCTCTTCGGCTTTCCGTTTGCGGATGAAGCACACCCCCCGGTAGGAGGAGATCCGTTCCGGCCGCTTCTGCCGCGAAAGGAAGTCGTGCACCGCACGGGCGCAGCCATCCCAGCAGTAGTAGTCGTCCACGATGATGAGCCCGTTCTCGTTGACGAAGCGGAAGAGCGAGCTGAGGACCTGATACGTCGAGGCGTACCAGTCGGCGTCCAGGCGCAACAGGGCGATGCCCTGGGGAAACGATGCCGCGGGCAGGGTTTCCTCGAACCACCCCTTGACGATCCTGGCGTCAGGGATCCCCGCCAGGGCCATGGCGGCAGCGGCGTCGCTCGCGGCGGCCGTGCAGTTGTCGAAGTAGTGCGGTGATCGGGTGTCCTGCTGCCAGCGCCTGGCCGCCGGTCCATCGATGGGTTGGGCCGGGGGCAAACCCTCGAAGCTGTCGAAGAGGTAATAGTCCCGTCGGCGCCCCAGAATCATGGCCATGCCCGCGATCATGCCCCCCTTCCAGGTGCCGCACTCGACGATGGCCCCGGGGATCGCGGCCGCCGCGCCGGCCAGCTTCAGGTTGGCGATGTAGACGTCCTGCGGAATCATGGTGAACTCTCGGAAACGCCGATAGATACCGTGAAACCTGTGATCCCGGATGCGCCCGGCGACGGCAATGGCTCTCTGGAAGATCTTCCCCCCGACGACAGCTCCGCGTTTCGGGATCGGGGTGTCCTCGGCGGGGCGCGGCGTCGAGCCGGCGCTGCCAGGAGAAGGCGAGGGGGCGGCGCCTTGGCGTTGCCGCTGCATGGGGCCAGTGTCCGGACCGGGCCCGGCCCTGTCAAGTTGCCCACCGGGTGGGACCCGACCAGCGGGGGATGAAACGAGAGTCCGGAGTTTCTCTGGAGGGCCACCCACGAGGAGGCCATGTCCGTGTCGGTGCCCGTGTCGGTGCCCGTGTCGGTGGCCGTGTCGGTGGCCGTGCCGGTGGCCGTGCCCGTGCCTGTGTCCCCCCTAGCGGCGTGGCCTCGTGGTTGGCAGCTGGAGGGGTGGCGCCGCGTCGTGGCCGCTGTCAAGTTTCTCTACAGCAGCGTTGCGCCGGGCGGGTCGATTCCGGCGACGAGGGTGAACCGGGACGGCCCCGGGGATTCCTCAGGCGTCGGTGGGGGCGAGGTCCCGCTGGCGGCTGGCCGGTGCTCCGGCACCCCTGGCGCGCAGGCGGACCACGAACACGCTGCCCACGGCGGCGGCGATGACGACGATGGCGGCTACCAGCGGCCGGGGGGTGTCTCCGCCCAGCAGCGCCGCGGTGCTCACCGCCACCGCCGTCCACATCACCGCCAGGGTGACGACCACCGCCCTGAGCGGCATCCTGGCGCCATCCAGGTAGCCCAGGAAGGGCCGGAAGAGGGGCGTTCGCACCAGGCGCTCCTCCAGCCACGGGCAGCTGCGGGCGAAGCACCAGGAGGCCACGATGAGAAAGATCGTCGTTGGCAACCCGGGCAGCACCGCCCCCAGGGCGGCCAGGGCGACGCTCACCACCCCCGCCGCCGCCAGCAGCCATCGGCCCACGCGGCTGCCGGTGGGCCTGGGGGGTTCCCTCGAAGTCTCCACCTCGCTCATTGCCGACGCCTTCTCCTCCCTCACCGCCAACGCCGGTGGAGGTCGTTTCATTCGCACCCCCGACCGGTACCTGGGATGGCCGTCTTGTGGTTGTTTCGCCTGGCTCGCCCCTCCCCTGCCCCGGTTGGGTATGACCCGCTCCCCCTCACCCAGCAGATAGCAAGCAATCAGCAAGGACGACTGGGGCATGGCCTACCCTCGCTGGCCGTCCGATCTGCTCCTCCCGGGGCCAACGACAACGCATTCGCCAGGCCAGCCCGGCCACTCTTGACACGCCGCCCGGAGCTTCGATGATACCCGGCATGAAGACCTCCCGCTCCGACGCCGCGCCGCTTCCGTCCCTTCCCCCTGAACCCACCGTGCCGCTGCTGCTGCGCAGCACCTTCGGGGGGGTGCTCATGGGCCTGGCCAACCTGGTTCCCGGCATCTCCGGCGGCACCATGCTGCTGGCGGTGGGCATCTACCCCCGCTTCATCGCGGCGATCGGCGAGGTGACGACGCTGCGCTTTCGCCGCAACTCGCTTCTGGTCCTGGCTTCCGTGGCCGGAGCGGCGATCGTCGCCATCGGCGCCCTGGCCGGGGTGGTGAAGGATCTGGTGGTGGACCACCGTTGGGTGATGTACTCCCTGTTCATCGGTCTCACCCTGGGGGGGGTGCCGCTGGTGTGGCGCCTCATCGGCGCCGCCCGCACCGCCGGAACGTGGGTGGGTGCGGCGGCAGGGTTCGCGGGGATGGTAGCGGTGGGGCTGGCGCAGGCCCGCGGCGCCGACACCGCCAGCCGGGAAGGGTTTCTCTTCTTGCTGCTTGCCGGAGTAGCTGGTGCCTCGGCGATGATCCTGCCGGGCATTTCGGGGGGGTACCTGCTGCTGCTGCTGGGCGCCTACGTACCCATCCTGGCGGGCATCGACGCCTTCGTGCACGCGCTGCGAGCCATCGACCTCGATGCCGCGCTGGGGGTGGGTGTGCACGTGATCCTGCCCGTCGGCGTCGGGGTGGCGTTGGGGATCGTCGCCGTTTCCAACCTCTTGCGGTGGGCCCTGGAGCGCTTTCGCCAGCCCACCCTGGGGGTGCTGCTGGGCCTGCTGCTGGGGGCGGTGGCCGGTCTGTGGCCGTTCCAGCACGGAGTGCCGCCGCAGCCGGGAGCGCGGGTGAAGGGACAGGTGGTGGCGACCGACGCCGCCGGTCGCCTGGTCTATGAGGCGAGCGGCAAGCCGGTGAAGCGAGAGGACTACCCCACCGCCCCGTTCCCCCCGACTCCGGGCCAGGTTGCCCTGGCTCTCGCCCTCATCGTGGCTGGCTTCGGGGCGACGCTGCTGGTGGACCGCCTGGGCGGCCGCGGCGGTGAGTCCACCGCCGCGTGAGCCGCACCCCCACCGGGCCGCCCCGGTCGTGAGTCAGTCGGCCGGTCGAAGTGGGGCACCGAGCCCGGGAGTGGAGGACTCCCCCCTGACCCCTCACGCCTTGGCGGCGTCGCCCGACCAGGCGGTCACGAAGCGGGAGGGCAGCCGCACCGGCCGCCCGCTGGCCCGCTGCACGGGGATGTGTTCGGTCACTCCCTCGGCGAGCATCTCCCCGTCCGCCGCCCACACCAGGCTGCGTACACATGCTGGACCGGCTCCACCCTGCGGCCCATGGCCACGTGCTGATCCTGCCGTCAACCCTCCCCTTTCCCTCTTCCTCGGCGGATACCATCCTGCGCCCGGGGGCGAGCGAGCCTCCGGAGCTTGACATCGCCGTGGCGAGGGTTTAACTTTTTTGAAGTTACATATAATATCGAATGAGCGACAGCGAACCTTCCCCAGCCCCAAAACAGCGCGCCGAATGGATCGCGGAACGACTGCGCCACGACATTCAAGAAGGCAGGCTGCGGCCCGGCGATTGGATCCGCCAGGAACACGTCGCGCAACGCCTGGGAGTCAGCCAGATCCCGGTGCGAGAGGCGCTGAAGCAGCTGGTGGCGGAAGGGCTGCTGGAGCATGAGCCGTTTCGGGGCGCCCGGGTCATCACGTTCAGCGTCGAGGATGTGGAAGATCTCTACGCCGCTCGTGCCGCCGTGGAAGGGAGAGCCGCGCGCTTCGCGGCCCTCCGCATAACCGAGGCCGAGCTGCGCGCTCTCACCACGCTGCACGAGCGCATGATGCGCTGTCAGACCCCTCGAGACCTACGGCAGTACAGGGAGCTCAACCGGATGTTCCACTTGGGTGTCATCGAGGCCTCCCGGCGACCCTACCTTGTGCGCTGCCTGCGGCAACTGTGGATCGCTTTTCCCACCATGGGGTGGAGCAGCATCCCCCAGGTGGCAACGACCTCTACCCCCGCCCGGGACGGTGCCGACGACGCCGAGCACGCGGGCATCTTGGAGGCTCTGGCCGCCCGTGACGGCGAGCGGGCCGAGGCGGTCACCCGCGTCCATATCGAATCCGCCGCGGCGGCCCTGGTCGCCGCCATGAGGTGATGGAGAGGGGAGGAACCCGAGGAGGATCAATGCCTCACGCAGTCCGAGCGGCGAGGCGCTCTTGGGAGGAGGAGATATGCGGCAAAACACGGTTCTCTCGGTAGTGGCTGCCTTGGTGGTGGGGAGCTGGGCGGCGACAGCGCTGTCCCAGGGTTCCATCACCGGCAGCATCCAAGGAACGGTCAAGGACCAGCAAGGCGGGGTCCTTCCGGGGGCCACGGTCGTCGTTACATCGGACGCCCTGGTGGCGGGCCGGGCCACGGCGGTCGCGGACGAGCGAGGCAACTACCGCTTCCCCTCGCTGCCGCCGGGGCTTTACACCCTGGAGGCCAGCCTGGACGGATTCCAGACCGTGACCCAAGACGGCTTGCGGGTACGGATGGGCCAGGCCCTGGGCGTGGATCTGGTCCTGCCCCTGGCCAACATCGCCGAGACCATCACGGTGACCGCCGAGCCACCCCTGGTGAGCGTCGTGTCCAACGCCGTGTCCACCAGTTTTGACTCGGACTTCTTGGCCAGGCAGCCCTTGCCCCGCAACTTTTACACCATCCTTCGATCTGCGCCGGCAGTGAACATCGACTATCGGCAATCCTCGGGCAGCGCCATGCTGGCCTACGGTGGGACCCAGGAACGCCAAAACGCGTTCACGCTGGACGGGGTCAACGTCGCCGACGCGGGCGCGGGCCAGCACTGGATCCTGCCGGCTATCCAGTGGATGCAAGAGATTCAGATCGGTGGCCTGGGGGCCCCCGCCGAGTACGGTGGTTACACGGGCGGCATCATCAACGGAATTACCAAGTCTGGGGGGAACGAGTTCCGCGGCGAGGTGGAGTACTACCTCCAGCCCGAATCCTGGACCAGCGATAACGACCCCACCTCCGAGGCGGAGGAGTTCAAATTCTCCGACCTCTCTCTGAGTCTTGGCGGGCCGGTGAGCAAGGACAGGCTGTGGTACTTCGTCTCCGGCGAGTACTGGAACCAGGTCAGCACCCCGTACCGCGCACCCGCCAGCTCGGACCGGGAAATCCGCCGCGGCCTGGGCAAGCTGACGCTCCAGGCCAGCGAGGGGAGTCGACTCATGTTCATGGGGGAGTACGAGGGTCTGATTCACGAGCGGCGAGGGGTGAGCGAGTATGTCATGCCCGAGGCAAGCCGGAGACAGGACGCGCCCGGTGTCACATTCGCCCTCCACTTCGAGCAGCTCGTCAACCCCAACAACTTCGCCCAACTGAAATTCACCGGCTACGACGGGCGCGACGATTACCTCTCCTACCGCGGCACCGACACCCCTGGACATATCGACTACTGGGACAGCGAGGTGGAGTGGTACAACGCCGCCTTCACCGACCTCAACTACCGCCGCGTGCTGAGCCTGGACGGCTCCTGGAACCTCTTCAAGGACGGCTTGTTCGGCACCGACGACAGCCACTCCTTCAAGTTCGGCACACTCATCGAGCAGGGGCGCTCCTCGGACCAATGGCGACGCAACGGGGGGTTCACCTACTACGATGATTCCACGGTCTGCGACTCACCCGAAGCCTATTTTGCGGACCCCAGCTGTGCCCGCAGCCCCGACGCCTTCATCGAGCGAGGCTACGGCGAATACGACCAGCACCCCAAATTCTCTGGCCTCGCCCTCTACGCGCAGGACTCCATGCGGCTCAAGCGCTGGACCGTGAACGCCGGTGTGCGGTACGGGAGCTACAAGGGAGGCTGGCAGAGAGGGCATGGCAACCCCACCGTGTATGACGTCAATTTCGTTGACCCGCGCCTCGGTCTTGTGTGGGACGTTTTCGGCACCGCGCGCACGGCTGTCAAGGTCCACTGGGGTCGCTACCACGAAAAGATGTTCAACTACCTTTTCGACCGGGAGGTTTCGGGACAGGGGGTCATCCCTGACCAGGACTGCTACTGGAACGAGGACACCCAGGACTACACCGACTGCGACGAGCCGGTGGTGCAGCTGGGCACCATGGGCACGGTGAACCATCCCTACGCCGACGAGGCACTCTTCAGCGTGGAGCAACAGCTGAGCAAGGACACCATGGTGGGCCTGGACCTCATCGACCGGCGCTTCCGCGACCTCATGGCGATGATCAACGTCAACAACGACTACGAGCCCATCACGGCCAGCGGCAACCCCCTCACGGGAGGCTCCCTGACGTTCTGGAACTTACTGTCTCCTCCTGAGTTCGTGCTCACCACGGAGAATGGCGGCTACCGCGACTACAGGGCGGCCATCGTGCGTTTTGAAAAGCGCTACTCCCACGGGTGGCAGCTACGCACCTCCCTGGTGTGGACCGACCTGAAAGGGAATATTCTCAGCCACAGCGGCTACGAGGCCGAGTTCTTGGACCGCAATGGCTTTGTCAACGCGGCCGGCAAGATGGAGCGCTACAGCAAGTGGGAGTACAAGCTCTCTGGCTCGGTGGATCTTCCTTGGGGATTTGAGCTTTCCGGCCAGTACACGTTCTTGTCCGGATGGTACTGGACGCCCTATGTTCGCCTCCGCGGCCTGGACTACAACGCCTCTACTGGCAACTTCATCTGGCTGACCCCGCGGGGATCCCAGCAACTACCCGATCGCCAGCTGTTGGACCTGCGCCTGGGGTGGAGCACCAAGCTGGCAGGTACGACGCTCACCGCCTCCCTGGAGTGTTTCAATGTCACCAATGAGGACACGGTGTTGCGCGTCTCCGGGCGGTGGGGTGACTACCGGATCTCCAGCCGGCGGTGGACCCCCTCCAGCTCCTACGGCCAGCCCACCCAGATCGAGATGCCGCGCCAGCTGCGCGCTGGCATTCGCATCGAGTTTTGAAAGCGTGACGTAGGGAAGTTCTCTTGCCGGGGCGGCGACGATGAAGCCGCCCCGGCACGATCTCGATTCAGTGCAACCCGTGCAGGAGACACCCATGAACACACGACTGGCGGTGTTGGCAACCTGGTTGGTGGCAAGCGTGGCCCTGGCCGAGTCAGCCCAAACTCGGGGCCACTTGGTCCTCATCGGGGGAGGAGAAAAGCCTCGGGACGCCATGGAAACCTTTGTGCGTCTGGCGGGAGGCCCGGACGCGTCCATCGTGGTGATTCCCACCGCCTCCGAGGAACCGGACATTGTGGAGTATTACATGTCTCTTCTCGGACAACAGTACGGATGCCGCAACGTCACGGTCCTTCCGGTGCGCACCAGGACTGACGCCCAGCGCCTGGAGCTGGCGGCCCAGGCGCGGGAGGCGAAGGGTATATTCTTCGCCGGCGGCGACCAGGTCCGCATCACTGCCGCCCTGCTAGACACTCCTCTGCTGGCGGCCATCGCCGAGGCATTTGGCCGTGGAGCCGTCATCGGAGGCACCTCCGCCGGCACGGCCTGCCAGAGCCCCCTGATGATCACCGGGGAGGGCGACTTCACGATCATCCGTGCCGGTGCCGTGGAGCTGAAACCGGGACTGGGGTTTTTTTCTGGGGTCATCGTGGACCAGCACTTTGTGGCCCGGCAACGCCTCAACCGGCTGTTGACGGTTCTCCTGGAGCACCCCCATCTCTTGGGGGTGGGAGTGGACGAGGATACGGCCGTGTGGGTGCGTCCCGACAATACCTTCGTGGTCCTCGGCCATCGCTCCGTGGTGGTACTGGATGCCCAGGAGGCCAAGGTGCACCGGAGGGAGGTCGAGGGCCACGCCCCTGCTCTGGGAGCCCACGGCCTCCGCGTGTCCATTCTCCTGCCAGGCGAGACCTACGATCTCACCCGCCGGCAGATCCTGGCACCGTGAGAGAATCGGCCCTGGGGGCCGTGGCTGGTTACCACACGCGCTCCCGGCGCACCGTGTAGCGCTCGAGTCGGTCGGGCAAGACGGTGACTCCGATTCCCGCCCCTGCGGGTACCTGAATGAAGCCACCCGTTCCCAGGACCACCGGAGGCTCGGCGATGTCTTCAAGAAAGTAACGGCTCGTCTCCGACGTATCCCCTGGCAGGGTGAACCCGGTCACGGTCTGGAGGTGCAGGTTGACCGCTCGGCCCACGCCTGTCTCGTCCATGCCCCCGCACCACACTGGCACGCCACGGGCGTGGGCATAGGTGGCAATGCGGACGGCCTCCACCAGTCCTCCCACCCTCCCTTGCTTGACGTTCAGAACACCGCACGCCTCGAGCGCAAGGGCGGTCCGGGCGTCGGCAAGGGACGCGATGGACTCGTCCAGGCACAGGGGCGTGCTCAAGCATCGCCTGAGCAGGGAATGCTCGTAAATATCGCTGTAGGAGAGCGGCTGCTCGATCATCATGAGAGCGAACTGGTCCAACTGGGCCAGCCGCTCGACGTCGTTCAGGGTGTAGGCACCGTTGGCGTCCACCATCAACGGCAGGGAGGGGAAGGCCGCCCGCACCGCGCGCACGTACTCCACATCCTTCCCCGGCGCCACCTTGATCTTGACCCGGTGATACCCTCTGGCGACGGCCTTGCCCACCTCGTCCAGCAGCTCCGCGGGGGACGCCTTGAGGCCGATGCTGATCCCCGAAGGGATGGGCCGCCGTGGCCACCCCAGGAGGGTGTGAAGGGGAACCCCGCGGCGTTTGGCCATGAGGTCCAGGAGGGCATTCTCCACCGCCGCCTTGGCCATGGGATGCCCCCGCACGCGGGCAAAGGCGCTGAGCAGCTCGCCCAGGGTGGCATCCGGCCGCAGAAGAGGAAGCAAGAAGTCCACCACCACGTGTCGGGCGGTGGTCACGGTCTCGGGGGAGTAGTACGGGTCAGGGTCGGCCACGCACTCCCCCCAGGCCACCACCCCGTCCCCTTCCAGGCGCAGCAGCAGAGCTTCCTTGCATGTCCAGGTGGCAGCGCTGGTGGCAAAAGGGGTCACAAAGGGGAGGGAAACCACCACGGCATCCACCCGCTCCACCGCACCCACCCGCTCGTTCTCCACCGGCAGTTGGACTCGTTCCTCTGCGCCTGAGGCGACGCTGTTCTCTTCCGTGCAGCCTTGGTTCATGGCTCCCTCCCGTTCTCCTCGAGTCGAGTTCACCCCTCACTCTCTCCCCGGCGGCGGCTGTCCTTCTTTCCGGGCAGCAGCCCTCGCCACCTCCCGGGCGGGCACGGGACCGGCAACCACCGCTCCCTGCCGAGACCATCCCACCCCCGGGACCGCGCCCTATGGAAAGCCCAGCCCAGCGTACCCTCTCCCAGCTTGCACTCGCGGCGAGCCGCCGCTCTGCGGTGGGCATTCTACCGATTTGATGAGTTTTTCCAGAACTTTGGCGAGAGCTCACTGTCGTCGGAACTCGCACAGGCAAGCCTCATCGGGAACACTGGCTCCGACCCTCGAGTGGCAGGGGGTCCAGCCCGCGGCACATCCGCCCGACAGGCCCGGACCGCGGCAAACCGGGCACAGGGTGGGGCCAGGCCTGACGTCGGCGGTCGAGTCGGGGCCAGGGGAGGTCCAGCGCACCGCCCAGCACCGGGCGTGCACCCCTGGTCTCAGCCCGAAAACCGCGGTTGGGTTCGTGACGAGAGGCCGGAGACGCCGATGATGGCGGGCGCACGCAGGGGCGAGGGCGCGAGCCGTACTCTCAAGCG
>JABRVY010000439.1:0-1928 GCA_039961755.1 Acidobacteriota bacterium
GGGCCGGGGCGGCGGGCGGCAGCCCCGGCCGGGTTGTTCACAGGTTTTCCAGCGCCTTCTGGAACTTGCCGGCGTGGGAGCGCTCCGCCTTGGCGAGGGTCTCGAACCAGTCGGCGATTTCCGGGAAGCCCTCCTCCCGCGCCGTCTTGGCCATGGAGGGGTACATGTCGGTGTACTCGTGGGTTTCCCCCGCCACGGCAGCGGCCAGCATTTCCTGGACGTCGCCGATGGGCAGGTCAGTGGCGGGATCGCCGACCTTCTTGAGATAGTCGAGATGGCCGTGGGCATGGCCCGTCTCGCCCTCGGCCGTGTCGCGGAACAGGCCGGCCACCTCGGGGTACCCCTCGATGTCGGCGGCCTTGGCGAAGTACAGGTAGCGGCGGTTGGCCTGGGACTCGCCGGCAAATGCGTACTTCAGGTTCTCCTGGGTCTTGCTGCCTTTCAGCTCGGGCATATCACACCTCCTTGTCGTGTGTGGGAATCCACGGGGGAATCGGTATGGCTCGCCGCCTTCTCCTCACCGTCGGCGGGCGGCCGACAGTTGGCACAGATGACCTCAAAGATGATCTGCACGCCGCGGACCTTCAGACCGGGTTCGAGCTGCGAGGGCGGCGGAAACGGCTGGTACACCTCCGGGGCCAGATCATAGATGAACCCGCAGCGGATACACAGGGCGTGGTGGTGGGGCTCGACGGTGCCATCGTAGCGCTGGCTGCCGCCCACCGGAGGCATGCGCCGGCACAAACCACGACGGCTGAAGGCCTCGAGAGTGTTGTACACGGTGGAGAGGGACAGCCCCGGATGGGTGGGGCGGAGGCGCTGGTAGACCTGCTCGGCGGTGGGGTGGGAGGTGTCATGGCGGAGCAGCTCGAGAATGGCCAGCCGTGGGCTGGTGGCGCGCAGGCCGACCTCGCGCAGGCTCGCTGCGGTACAGTAAGGATTTGTCGGTAACAAATCCTTTTTCATAGGATTTTCAATCTAGCTGATATCTCGCCCAGTGTCAAGTTGCCCACCGGGTGGGACCGGACCAGCGAGGGAGGAAACTCGGGAAAGGGCATGGCGTCACCGAGTACCGCCAGAGCGCCCGAATTCCTCTGGAGACGTCTTCGCGCTCTGGTTGTCGCTCCGAGATAGCTTCACGTCGCATTCAGACATTCCCTTTGGTGGCGTTGGCAGCGATGTTCATTGCCAGTGGCTCGGTGCTGTCGGGAGGCGATGATGGGAGACCTTGGCAGGCGGTTCGTCGCGGCTGTGGCGTGGCTGGGAGTGGTGACGGGAATCCTCACTCTGGTGGCGGTCGGCGGTGCTGCCTCGGGAGTGCGGGTGCCGGCGCCCGATCCCGTGATTCAGGCTCCTTCTGCCACGCCGATCACGGTGACCCTCGAGGCTGTTGCCGACGCCTATGTGGACAACGGCATGCCCAACAACAACTACGGCGGGGCCCAGCAGCTTTTCGCCTCGTTGTATGGCGAGTTCAACAATCTCCAGCAAGTCCTGGCGCGCTTCAACCTGTCCTCGATCCCCGCCGGTGCCACCGTACAGAGCGCTACGGCTCGCTTTTACCAGGTGTCTGGCAGCGGCCTGAGCTCTGTGACGCTGAACCTGGGCAGGGCAGGGGCGAGCTGGACCGAGTACGGGGTGACCTTCAACAACCGTCCGACCCAGTACCTGGTGGGGTCGGCGGCGGTCGGCACCGGCGCGGGTTGGAAGAGCTGGGACGCCACCTCGCTGGTGACCTCCTGGTTGAACGGGACGCATCCCAACTATGGCCTGGGCATCACTGGGCCGGTGACCGGCAGCCTGTGGCTACGCCAGTTCTCCAGCCGTGAGGGGAGTGCTGCACCTCAACTGGTCGTCACCTACCTGGCGCCGACCCCAACCCCCACCCCGACGCGAACGCCCACGAGGACCGCCACGCCCACCCGGAC
>JABRVY010000440.1:0-1060 GCA_039961755.1 Acidobacteriota bacterium
GGGTGTCGCAGTCGTTTCCCCTGGCGGGCAAGCGGGGGTTGCGGGCGGCGGCGGCGGCGGCCGAGGCGGAGGCGGCGGTGGCCATGGTGGAGGCCGCCGCCCGGGAGGTGGTGGCCGAGGCCACGGCGGCCTTCGCCGAGTGGTGGTACCTGCACCAGGCCCGCGCCGTGGCCGTGGCGCAGCTGCAGCTGGTGCAGCAGCTGGAAGGGGAGGCCCGGGGCCGCTACCGCACCGCCGAGGCCCCCTTTGCCGACGTGGTGCGGGCCCAACTGGAGGTGGGACGGGCGGAGGATGAGGTGCGCACCCTGGAGGAGGTCCTTCCGGCGGCCGCCGCCCGTCTCAACGCCGCTCTCGGTCGGGAGGTGGAGGTACCCCTGCCGCCGCCAACGGAGCTGCCCGAGCCGGCCTTCCCGAGCGAGTCGCAGGCAGGCGCCACCAACCCGGAGCTCGAGGCCCTGGCGCGCCAGCAGGAGGCAGCGGTTCGACGGCTGGACCTGGCTCGGCTGATCCGCGTGCCGGATCTCACCCTGGGGTTCGAGGTGATGCACAGCAACGAGATGCGGCGCAGTGGAGTGGGGGTGATGGCGGGGATCAATCTGCCCATCTGGCGGAACTGCTGCCGTAACGAGGTGCGGGAAGCGGCGGCCGAGGCGGAGGCGGCGGGGGCAACGCTGGCGGCGAAGGTGCTGGAGGTCGCAGCGGCGCAGCGCCTGGCCCGCTTCCGCCTGGCGGACGCCCGGCGCAAGGAGGAGCTCGTCGCTTCCCGGCTGTTGCCGCAGGCGGAGCAGGCCCTGGCGGCGATGACCGCGGCCTACCGGGCTGGTGAGGCCAGCTTCGCCGACCTGGTGGAGATGGCCCGCCTGGGGCAGGAGTTGCGGCTGGCCCTGGCGAGGGCGCGGGCTGACACCGCCATGGCCTGGGCGGAACTGGAGCGGCTGGCCGGCACGGCGACTGGAGATGGGAGGGTTGGCCATGAATGAAGCAACCTCGGTCTGGACGGGCAGGCGGCGGCTGCTGCCGGGACTGGCGGCGGTGGCGCTGCTGCTGCTGGGGTTCTGGC
>JABRVY010000441.1:0-8207 GCA_039961755.1 Acidobacteriota bacterium
GTGCCTGAGCAGCATCGGCGTTTTTCTTGGGCTGCTGGTGGCCGCCGAGCCCGCCTGGGCTGCCGGAGGTGGCAGCGAAACCTGGCTGGGCGTTCCCCGCGTCGTCTGGTACACGCTCAATCTGCTGCTCTTCTTCGGCCTGCTGGGATGGCTCCTGGCCAAGCCCCTGGGCGCCTTTTTCCGCACTCGCCAGGAGGAAATCGCCCGCACCCTGGCCGAGGCCACCCGGCAACAGGAAGAGGCGGTGCGCATGAAGGCGGAGATGGAGCAACGGGTGGCCTCGCTGGAGAGCGAGATCGCAGCACTGCGCCAGCGTCTGCACGATGACGGCGTGCGAGAGCGTGCTGCCCTGGTGCAGCAGGGCGAGCAGGAGGCGGAGCGACTGCTGGCGCAGCTGGATCAGGAGGCGACGCGGCGGCGGGAGGATGCTCAGGCATCGCTGGCCCGCGAGGCTGCCAGCATCGCCGCCCAGCTGGCCTGGGAGCTGCTCCAGCGCGAGGTGACCCCCGAGGATCGGGAGCGCATCTTCCGCACCACCCTGGAGCGGCTGCGCGGTCAGGTGAAGGGGGGTGCACAGTGAGCCGGCGGGTGGCGCGGCCCTACGCGGCCGCCCTTTTCAAGGTACTGGAAAAGCAAGGCGTGCAGGTCTTGCGGCAGGTGGAGGGGGAGCTCGAGGCGGTGGCCAAGGTGTTTGCCGCAAGCCCGGAGCTGCTGCGCGCCTTCGAGGTGCCCACCGTACCGTGGCCGAAAAAGCAGCAGCTCCTCAAGGAGCTGGGCACCCGTCTGAAGATGCGGCCCGAGGCGCAGCGCCTTCTGGCTGCCCTCGCCCTCCACTACCGGCTGCGGTTCCTCAGCGACGTGGTGGCAGCGTTTCGTGGCCTCATTGACCGCCGCGAGGGGATGGTGCGAGGCGAGGTGACGCTGCCCGCGCCGCCCCGCGCCGGCCAGGTCGAGGCGCTGGCCGAAGCGTTGCGGGGAGCGATGCAGGCACGGGTGGAGCTGGAGTCCAAGGTCGAGCCCGAGATGCTGGCGGGGTTCGTGGTGCGGCTGGGAAGTCGGGTGTTCGACGGGTCGCTCAAGAGTCAACTGAATCGCTTCGCGGCCGCCGCCGCGCGGGCACATTCCTAGGAGCGGGTGACATGCAGATACGAGTGGACGAGATCACAGACATCCTGCGCCGTCAGATCGAGGGGCTGGAAACCACGGTGGAGATGGCCGAGGTGGGGACGGTCGTGTCGGTGGGTGATGGCATCGCCCGCATCTTCGGCCTGGACAAGGTGATGGCTGGGGAAATGGTGCAGCTCCCCCACGGCGTTTTCGGCCTCGCCTTGAACCTGGAGGAGGACGGTGTGGGCTGCGTGCTCATGGGTGAGACGCAGGCCATCCGCGAGGGGGACGAGGCCCGCCGTACCGGCAAGATCCTCTCCATCCCGGTGGGACCCGAGCTCATCGGCCGGGTGGTCAACCCGCTGGGGCAGCCGGTGGACGGCAAGGGCCCGATCAAGGCGTCGGCCATGAACCCGCTGGAGCGCATCGCCCCGGGGGTGGTGCGACGGCAGCCGGTGAAGGAACCGGTGCAGACGGGTATCAAGGCCATTGACGCCATGATCCCCATCGGCCGCGGTCAGCGCGAGCTGATCATTGGCGACCGCCAGACCGGCAAGACCACGGTCGCCGTGGACGCCATCATCAATCAGAAGGGCAAGAACATGGTGTGCGTCTACGTGGCCATCGGCCAGAAGCGCTCCACCGTGGCCCAGGTGGTGAAGACGCTGGAAGACTTCGGCGCCATGGACCACACCATCGTGGTGGTGGCCTCCGCCTCGGAGCCGGCACCGCTGCAGTACCTGGCCCCCTACGCCGGTTGCGCCATTGGCGAGTACTTCCTTTACAACGGCCAGCATGCCCTCTGCATTTACGACGATCTCTCCAAGCACGCCGCCGCCTACCGTGAGATTTCCCTGCTGCTGCGCCGGCCCCCTGGCCGCGAGGCCTACCCCGGCGACGTCTTTTACCTGCACTCGCGCCTGCTGGAGCGCGCCGCCAAGCTGCGCGACGATCTGGGTGGCGGCTCCCTCACCGCCCTGCCCATCATCGAGACGCAGATGGGCGACGTCTCCGCCTACATCCCCACCAACGTCATCTCCATCACCGACGGGCAGATCTTCCTGGAGACCGACCTCTTTTACTCCGGCGTGCGGCCGGCGGTGAACGTCGGCATCTCGGTGTCCCGCGTGGGCGGCAACGCCCAGATCAAGGCAATGAAGAAGGTGGCCGGCACGCTGCGCCTGGATCTGGCCCAGTACCGCGAGCTGGCCGCCTTTGCCCAGTTCGGCTCCGACCTCGACAAGGCCACCCAGCGGCAGCTGGCGCGCGGCGAGCGCCTGGTGGAGCTTCTGAAGCAGGGGCTGCACGAACCCATGGCGGTGGAGCTGCAGATCGCCTCGGTGTACGCCGGCACCCATGGCCATCTGGACCGCCTCAAGGTGTCGGCGGTGCGCGCCT
Source organism: Acidobacteriota bacterium (assembly GCA_039961755.1). Classification (GTDB taxonomy): domain Bacteria; phylum Acidobacteriota; class Thermoanaerobaculia; order Thermoanaerobaculales; family Thermoanaerobaculaceae; genus CALEVZ01. The sequence goes on from JABRVY010000441.1 coordinate 2,506, forward strand.
TCGAGCGCTATCTGCACGAGTATCTGACCTCCCGCCACGGCAGCATGCTGGAGGCCATCGTCTCCACCGGCAAGCTGGAAGGGGCGGTAGAAGAGGAGCTCGAGGCGGCGTGCAAAGCCGCCGCCGAGGCGTTCCTCAAGGAGCATCCGGAGGCCGCCGTTGCCTAACACCCTCGACTTGCGGCGCCGCATCCGCTCGGTGAAGTCCACACAGCAGATCACCAAGGCCATGAAGATGGTCGCGGCGGCCCGACTGCGCCGCGCCCAGTCCCGCATCATGGAGGCGCGGCCCTACGCGGCGTCCATGGAGGCGGTGCTGCGGTCAGTGGCGGCCCGCGTGCCGTCCCACAAGCACCCCCTCCTGGAGGAGCGCGAGGAGCGTTCCATCACCCTGGTCACCGTCACCGGCGACAAGGGGCTGTGCGGCGCGTTCAACGCCAACGTGCTGCGGGAGGCCTTGAACCTGCTGCGCTCCGGGCGCTGGCCGACGGTGGACCTGGTGCTGGTGGGGCGCAAGGGCATCGACTTCTGCAAGGTGCGCGGCATCAAGCCGGTGGCGACCTACGCCGAGCTGATGGGACGGATCACTCCCGAGTCGGCGTTCTCCCTGGCCCGCGATCTCACCGCGCGCTTCGTGGAGGGGGCCGCCGACGCGGTATACCTGCTGTCCAACCGCTTCCGCTCCATCATCAGGCAGGAAGTCACCCTGCAGCGCCTGCTGCCCATCCCTCGGGCCGACATCGCGGGCGAGGCTTCGCTCACCGGCTACGTCTATGAGCCCAACCCCGCCGCCCTGCTGGACGATTTGCTGCCGCGCCACGTGGAGTTTCAGGTGCTGCGCGCCTTGCTGTCCTCCCAGGCGGCGGAGCAGGCGGCGCGCATGACCGCCATGGACGCGGCTTCGAAGAACGCCGGTGAGATGATCGACAAGCTCACCCTCACCTACAACCGTGTGCGGCAGGCTTCCATCACCAAGGAACTCATCGAGATCGTTTCCGGGGCGCAGGCCCTCGGCGAGAGGTAGGAGACCGTCAATGGCAGCGACCGACACCCGCGTGGAAGGCATTGTGGTTCAGGTAATTGGGCCGGTGGTGGACGTGGAGTTTCCGGAGGGACACCTTCCCCCCATCTACACCGCCGTGGAGATTCGCGACCGCTCCGAGGCGGGCGAGGTGGAGGTGGTCACCGAGGTGATGCAGCACCTGGGGGAGAGCCGGGTGCGCTGCGTCTCCATGCTGCCCACCGACGGCCTGGTGCGGGGCATGAAGGCCATCGACACCGGTGGCCCCATCTCCATGCCGGTGGGGCGCGAGACGCTGGGGCGGGTGCTGTCGGTCATCGGCCGGCCGGTGGACGAGCGGGGGCCCGTGGAGACCAAGGAGCGCTGGCCCATCCACCGGGAGGCGCCGCTGTTCGAGGACCAGTCCACCACCGTGGAGATGTTCGAGACCGGCATCAAGGTGGTGGACCTCCTGGAGCCCTACACCAAGGGAGGCAAGACCGGTCTGTTCGGCGGCGCCGGCGTCGGCAAGACCGTCATCATCATGGAGCTCATCAACAACGTCGCCCTGCAGCACGGCGGCTTCTCGGTGTTCTCCGGGGTGGGCGAGCGCACCCGTGAGGGCAACGACCTGTGGCTGGAGATGCAGGAGTCGGGAGTCATCGACCCCAACGACTGGAAGAAGTCCAAGGCGGCGCTCATCTACGGCCAGATGACCGAGCCGCCAGGGGCGCGTCTGCGGGTGGCGCTGTCGGGTCTCACGGTCGCCGAGTACTTCCGCGACGTCGAGGAGCAGGACGTGCTCCTCTTCATCGACAACATCTTCCGCTTCACCCAGGCGGGCAGCGAGGTGTCGGCGCTGCTGGGGCGCATGCCCTCGGCGGTGGGGTACCAGCCCAACCTGGCCACCGAAATGGGTGAGCTGCAGGAGCGCATCACCTCCACCAAGCGCGGTTCGATCACCTCGGTGCAGGCCATTTACGTGCCGGCCGACGACCTCACCGACCCGGCGCCGGCCACCGCCTTCGCCCACCTGGACGCCACCACCGTGCTGTCCCGCCAGATCGTGGAGCTGGGTATCTACCCGGCGGTGGACCCCCTGGCCTCCACCAGCCGCATCCTCGACCCCAGCATCGTCGGCCAGGACCACTACAACACCGCCCGCGAGGTCCAGCGCGTCTTGCAGAAGTACAAGGATTTGCAAGACATCATCGCGATCCTGGGGATCGACGAGCTGTCGGAGGAGGACAAGCTCACGGTGGCGCGGGCGCGCAAGATCCAGCGCTTCTTGTCCCAGCCCTTCCACGTGGCGGAGCAGTTCACCGGGTTGAAGGGGCGGTACGTGCCCATCGCCGAGACCATCCGCGGCTTCAACATGATCACCTCCGGGGAGCTGGATCACATCCCCGAGCAGGCGTTCTACATGAAGGGCACCATTGACGAGGTGCTGGAGCACGCCCGGCGGCTGGAGGCGGAGGGATGAGCGGCGGGCTCCACCTCAAGGTGGTCACCCCCACGCGGGTGGTGGTGGACGCGGAGGTGGACAGCGTCACCCTGCCCGGGGCGCTGGGGGCGCTGGGGATCCTGCCCGGGCACACGCCGCTGCTGTCGGCGCTGCGCATTGGCGAGCTGGAGTACCGGCAGGGGGTGCACGAGCACTACCTGGCGATCCAGTGGGGGTTTGCCGAGGTGCAGGACGACCGGGTGACGGTGCTGGCGGACACCGCCGAGCTGCCGGGGGAGATCGACGTGGCGGCCGCCCAGGCCGACAAGCGCGAGGCCGAGGAGGCGATGCGCACCGCCGGGGGGGAGGAGTTCAACCTGCAGCGCGCCAAGCTGCAGGCCGCGGTCACTCGCCTGGCCGTCGCCGCCCGGGTGTAGGCGGCACCTCATCTCGAGTCCACCGGCACGGGCCAGGTCTTCAGGGTACTCCACGCGGCAGCCGCGACCGCCGCGCGACTCTGGCCAGGCCTGGCGGGTAAGCCAGTATGGTCTCGGAAACCACCAGGTTCGCGGAGGCCTACCCCCAGTTGCCCGCGATGAGCCGGCCGGCACAGGACCTGGTGTGGTCGCCGGAGCCAGCACCCGGGAGAAAGGCGGCGGGCTGCTTCGCTACCTGGGAGCCAGTTGGAGGGCGGCCAGCAGGGCGTTGCAGGAGAAGGCCACCACCGAGCGATCGTCGTGCACCGCAAACAGTCGCCCATCCCCCTGGTCGGCGCACTCTGCGGTGGTGATGCCGTCGGTGTTGGCGGTGATCTCGCCCACCACCGACCCCAGGTGTCGGAGGGAACGGCGGTCGAAAAGGTGGAACACCGTGCGATGTTTCCGCTGGTCGGCGGCCACCCAGAACCCCCCCTCCCCGCGAGCGATGAGGGCAATACCTTCAGGTTCGCCGATGAAGACACCGCTCCCGAAGGTCTGGCCGGTGAACTCGCCGGTCAGGGAGTACACCTTGATGTTCTGCACCCCCCGCGTCTCGTCGGCAATCAGCAGCCGCTCGTAAAGAGGGTCGACGGCAATAGACTCGACGGTGGTGAGCACCCCCTCCCCGGAGGTTGCCCCGAACGACTTCACCAGGTGGGCCTCGAGGTGCGAGTCCCGCACCTCCACGCGGAAGTGCTTGACTCGTTCCCCCAGCTCCTGGGGCGGCGGCGTACCGAGGTCGGGGAGGAGGTAGTTGTCCGTCACGTAGAGGTCCAGGATTCCCTCGGGGTTGCGCTGCAGCGCGAGGCCGTAGGGTGCGCGCAGCACCCCTTCGCCGATGAACCCCAGATGCTCCAGGTTCGGCAGGCGCAGGATCTGCACCCGGCCGTTGTCGCGTTCGGTGACGAGGACCAGGTCATCCACCACCGCCACCCCGTTGGGCCGGCGAAATTGCCCCGGTCCGCTGCCCCGCTCGCCGAAGCGACGCAACACCCTCCCCTCGCGGGCGTCGAGGACCACCAGCTGGTCGGTAGCCTTTGCGGTGGCCAGCACCCATGGTCCGGCAGGCCAGTAGGCCAGCGAGTCCAGGTTGTCGGCGGGCGAATCCTCGCTGGCGAAGATCTCGGTGACGGTGATGAACGGTTCGCCCGGTTTCTCGCCTCGCTCGCCACCTCCGCCACACGCCACCAGGAGCGTCACCAGCAGGAGCGGCCACCCTCGCCTCGACTGTCTCATGTTGTTCCCCCTCCCCGTGCAGCGGGAATGGTAGAACAACTCGGCCTCGACGAGGGCAACTGCGTCAGTAGATGCTGCCACCGACCTGGGTGGAGGTGAGGACCCCGTCCTCGGCACTGACGGTGTAGGAGAGGAGCCCGCTCCCCTGCCAGGCAGGCAGGTCGAAGACTTGGCCGGCGGTCGCCCGCTGCACGGCAATGTGTCGATAGGTGAGGGGTTGGCCGGGCTGGCAGCGCTCGGGGGGACCGGGAATGCGCAGGAAGTAGACCGCCCCGCGGCCTGCCACCCTGGCGGCCCCATGCTCATCGACGGTCAGGGCGGTGGCCTCGTCGATGCCGATGCCGCGCACCTCCTCGACCCCCCAGTCGCTGGCGATGCGGGCGAGAAAGGTCACCAGTCGTCCCATGCGGTCGCGGGCGGCAAAGTGAGAGTCGGTGATGACGCCGGCCAGCGGTGGGAGACGCACCATGTTTCGCACCAGGGTGATGCGTCCATCGTAGGGGTTGGCGAGGGCCTGTCCCGAGGTGACGGTGCCCTCGAGGGCCGCGAACGCCCACTCCCCCAGCACGGCGAGGCCGGCGCTGGTACCCCCCACGGGGGCGCCCCGGCCGGCCACCGCATCGATGGCGTGTGCCAGTGAGGTGCCTCCCCAGAAGTTCACGTATTGAGCCTGATCGCCGCCGGCCAGGAAGACTCCCTCCGCCTGGTTCACCCTCGCCAGCACGTAGGGGTCCTCGGCGCGCTGGCGGGAGGCGACGAGGAGGGTCTCCACCGAGTCGGCGCCGGTGAGGCCGAAAAGGTACTGGTTGTACCCCCCTCCGCCGGTGGCCCGCAGCACCACCAGGTCCCCCGCCCCGGCGGCCGCGCCGAAAAACGCCATGGCGGCGTCCACGTCGGGCCCGCCGCCGGCCAGGACGAGGGCTGGCCGCGTGGCGCGCTGCACGTCCCCCGGGTTGCCCACGATGAGTGGAAGAAGTCCCCGCACCACGCGCCCCGGCTCCCGGGGAGGGGTCGCGGTCGAGGCGATCGCCGCCACTGCCACCCCGACAGCAACCGTGCCAGCCGAAAGGCGCCATGCGGCCGCCATGTCTGCTCCTCCTGGGCAGAGCATACCCGGGTCGCTCCGGGCGCGCTCTGGCCATGGGGGGGCCGCCGCGCTACCCTGCACCCATGGGGATTCCTGGCGCCCTGGTGGTGCCACTCCAGCAGTGGGCGCCGGTCCATCCGGCGGCGGTGGAGCACGCGAGCCAGAGCCCCACCCCGCCGGCCCCCGCCAGTGGGCGCAGCGCTGCCCTGGCGGCCGCGCTGGCGGAGCGCAACGCCGCCTGGGGCAACCCCGTAGAGGATGAGCTGCAACGCTGGCTGGCGGGCGCCGAGGTGATCGTCGCCGGCCAGCAGCCAGGGCTTCTGGGCGGGCCCCTCTTGACCCTGATCAAGGCGTGCGCCGTCGCCGCCGAGGTGCGCCGCCGGCGCGCCGCCGGGCGGGATGCCGCCGCCTTCTTCTGGCTGGCCACCAACGACGACGACTTGCCGGAGATGGGGTG
>JABRVY010000442.1:0-16491 GCA_039961755.1 Acidobacteriota bacterium
AGTGGTGTTCATACCACCCGCCAAGCGCCCGGGGCGGGAGATGTCAAGGGTTGCGCCAGCAACCGCCCGGAGGGCGGCTCGCCCTTGACAGCGACCGCCCGCGGGCGCTACCCCAGAGTCAGAACACCACGAGGCCACGCCGCCCGGGCGACACCGACACGGTCACAGTCACGGTCACGGTCACGGTCACGGTCACGGACACGGACACGGACACGGACACGGGCACGGGCACGGACACGGGCACCGTTCTGGCCGTGGCAAGCCCGCACCGACCGTGGGAGCGGGCCAGAGGCCCGCGCACCCAGGGGACGGACACGGACACGGTCACCGACACGGACACGGACAGCAGGCCGGCCCGGGCGAATCGCACCGTCCGTGAGGGCGGGCCAGAGGCCCGCGGTCCCAGGACACGGTCACTGACGTGGTCAGGGACACGGTCACCGGTCACGGCCACCGGTCGCGGGTACCGGGGGCGGGCGACCCATGGGGGTCAAGGGGTCGAGGCCCTGGACCGCGGGAAGATGACGACCGATGGGGGGAGCTCGATGGCTGGGCAGGGGCGAGGTGGTGACCTTTCGCCTCCCCCTCTCCGGATCTCAACAAATTGTGCGGTCTCATGTTGGACCTGCTTGTACAATGGTACGAGTGAGTGAAGCCCTGCCGCGTTTCGAGGACATCCTGGAGTTGGTCCAGGCCTACCACCCCGGGTGCGACGAGGTGCTGCTGCGCCGCGCCTACGTCTTTTCGGCCATGGCCCACAAGGGCCAGCGCCGCGTTTCCGGCGAGCCGTACCTGGTCCACCCGCTGGAGGTGGCGCGGCTGCTGGCGCAGATGCACCTCGATGAGATCGCCATCGCCACCGGTCTGCTGCACGATCTGCTGGAGGACACCTGGGTAAGCGAGGAGGAGCTGGCGGCCCAGTTCGGCGAGCACATCACCTCGCTGGTGCGGGCGCTGACCAAGATCACCACCATGGAGCGCTCGTTTGCCGCCCGCCAGGCGGCGCAGGCGGAGACCTTTCGACGCATGCTGCTGGCCTCCGTCGAGGATGTGCGGGTGATCCTGGTCAAGCTGGCGGATCGGGCCCACAACATGGAAACGATCGGCGTCCTGGCCGAGGCGCGCCGCCGTCGCATCGCCACCGAGACGTTGGAGATCTATGCGCCCATCGCCCACCGGCTGGGCATGGGGGCTCTGAAGGCGCGTCTGGAGGACCTGGCCTTCGCCCAGCTGCACCCCGGGGAGTACTCGCGTCTGAAGGCGCAACTGGAGCAGCGCGAGAAGGTCGCCGCACCCGTGATCGCCGAGATCCGCCAGGTGCTGGAGCGGCTGCTGGAGGAGCACTCCATTGCGGGCAAGGTGCACTGGCGGGTCAAGCACCTCTACTCCATCTGGAGCAAGCTGGAGCGGCAGGGGATCGGCCTGGACCGGGTGTACGACTTTCTGGCCTTTCGCGTCATCGTCGACACCGTGCCCTCCTGCTACGCCGTCCTCGGGCTCATTCACCAGCTGTGGCGGCCGGTTCCCGGGAGGATCAAGGATTTCATCGCCATGCCCAAGGCCAACGCCTACCAGTCGCTTCACACCTCGGTGATCGGACCCCAGGGGCAGCCCTTCGAGGTGCAGATCCGCACCCAGGAAATGGACGAGATCGCCGAGCGGGGGATCGCGGCGCACTGGCACTACAAGGAGGGACACGGGGCGCGCCAGGAGAGCGAGCGAATCGCCTGGCTCAAGAGCCTGGTGGAGGGGCAGCTCGACAACCCGCGGGACTTTCTCAACTCGTTGCGGCTGGACCTCTACCCGGAGGAGGTCTACACCTTCACCCCACGGGGCGAGGTGCTGGCGTTTCCCCAGGGCGCCACCGCCATCGACTTCGCCTTTCGGGTGCACACCGAGGTGGGCAATCGATGCGCCGGTGCGCGCATCAACGGTCGCCTGGTCCCACTGCGCACGCCCTTGAGGAACGGCGACATCGTCGAGATCATCACCTCACCCACCCAGGTGCCGCGGCGGGACTGGCTCGAATGGGCGGTCACCGCCAAGGCGAAGAACAAGATCCGGGCCTGGCTCAACCGCCAGGAGAAGGACCAGGCGGTGGACGCCGGTCGCCGCCTGCTGGAGCGGGAGGGGCGCAAGCTGGGCGTCACTCTCAAGCGTCTGCGCGAGGAAGGCGCTCTCCAGAAGGCGATGACCGACCACGGGGTGGCCAAGGAAGAGGACCTCCTCGCCGCCATCGGCTACGGGCGCATCGCCCCGCGTGATGTCCTGGCCCCGCTGGTGCGCCCGGTGGAGGAGGCGCCCCCGGTCAAGCTGAAACCCCTGCCCCGCGGCGATGCAGTGATCGTTGTCAAGGGGGCGCGAGATTTTCTCGTCTACCGCGCGAAGTGCTGCGATCCTCTGCCGGGCGACGAGATTGTCGGGTACATCACCCGCGGCAAGGGGGTGGCGGTACATGCCGCCCACTGCCCCAACGTGCGGCGCCTGCTATTTGCCGCCGAGCGCGAGGTAGAGGTCGCCTGGGAGGGGGAGTCCGGGTCGTACTCGGTGCCGGTGCACATCAGTTTCGAGGACCGCGCCGGCATGTTGGCGGCGATCTCCAAGGCGGTCGCTGACCAGGGCGCCAACGTGCGGAGCTGCCACCTCTCGACCCACGACGAGAGCCTGGGGACAATCGACCTCATCATCGAGGTGCGAGGCCGGGACCACCTGGAACGGGTGCTGGCTTCGTTGCGCGCCGTCGCCGGTGTGACGAGAGTCACAACTCGGGTCGGTCAGAGCGAGGCACGGCCGGGAAAGGCAGTCTAAAGTGGTTGGAAATGGTGATGGAAGCGCCTTCCAGTCGACTACCGGACGGCCTTGACGATGCGGCCGCTGCGCAGGCAGCGGGTGCACACCTTCAGGCGGACCGTTCGCCCCGCCAGGTTTGCCCGCACGCTCCGCAAGTTGGGCCGCCACGTGCGCTTCGACACGTTATGGGCATGGGAAATGCGATGACCCACCATGACGCCTTTGCCGCACACTTCACACATCCGAGCCATGGATTCCTCCACCCCGCGCGCGGGGAGGGGGAGTGTAGCGCAGGTTTTTTGTTTTGCCAAGAGCCTCGGCGCGGCAACGCTCGCTTGACAAGCCAGAAATCGCTCGCTAGATTAGGGGCAAAAGGGGACGCTGAGTTTGAATCGCCAATTCCGGGCGGCAAGAAACCAACGGCGAAGGCGGTGAACCGTGCTGCTACGTAAAAAGAAGCAGATCGTCGGGCTGGACGTGGGCTCATCGGCGATAAAACTGGTGGAACTCAAGCCCGCCAAAGGCGGCCGTTACTCGCTCGCGCACGCCGGGCATGCGGTCCTCTCCCCCGAGGCCATCGTTGAAGGCACGGTCATGGACTCGTCGCTTGTCGTAGAAGTGGCACAGCGACTGCTCCAGGAGCAGGGGGTGCGTTCGACCGCCTTCGGGGTGTCGCTGTCGGGCCTTTCGGTGGCCATCCGCAAGATTTCGATACCCGCCATGCCCGAAGCGGAGCTGGCCGAGTCGATCCAGTGGGAAGCGGAGCAGTACCTGCCCTTCGACATCAACGACATCAACCTGGACTATGCGGTCCTGGGCGGCGACGCGGAGACCATGGAAGTGCTGCTCGTCGCCGCCAAGAAGGATCGCATCGCCGACTACACCGGCATCATTTCGCAGCTCGGCAAGGAGCCGAAGCTCGTCGATGTGGACGTCTTCGCCCTCCAGAATGCCTTCGAGTACAATTACGGGGCCGCCACCGACAAGGTCATTGCCCTGGTCAACATCGGCGCCCACATCATGAACGTGAACATCCTGGCGCACGGACAGTCGGTGTTCTGGCGCGACATTGTCTTCGGGGGCAACGCCTACACCGAGGCGATCCAGCGTGAGCTCAACCTCACCCGGGAGCAGGCGGAGGCGGTGAAGACCGGTGAGCAACTCGGGGATCACACCCCGCAGACCATCCTCGCCGTCCTCAACGGAGTCAGCGAGGACCTGGCCGCCGAACTGGAGAAGACCATCGAGTTCTTCTACACCACCTCCAGCTTCGACAAGGTGGACGAGATCTATCTGGCGGGTGGCTCGTGCCAGGTGCTGAATCTGGACGCCATGTTGAAGGAGCGGCTGGGCGCCAAGGTGGAGGTGATGAACCCGTTCCGCGAGATCGAATACTCGGACAGTGACTTTCCGCCGGAGTGGTTGAACCGCCACGCGCCGGCCATGGCCATCGCCGTGGGCATGAGCCTCCGGGCGGTCGGGGAGTAAGGCGCCATGATCAAGATCAACCTCCTCGCCGAAGCCCGCGCCGAAAAAGCGGCGCGGGCGCCGGTCATTTCCCTGGGCGTTGGCAACATCAATAACTACATCGTGTTGGCGTTGCTGCTCGTGGCGCTGGGGTACGTCGGCATCACCTACTGGCGGCTGAGCTCCACCCTCTCCAAGCTGGAGGCCGAGGTGGCCGAGGCCAACCGCGAATACGAACGGTTGAAGCCCATTATCGCCGAGGTGGAGCTGTTCAAGAAAAAGAACGCGGACTTGAAGCGCAAGATCGAAGTCATCGAAAAGCTCAAGGCCGACCAGTATGGCCCGGTGCGCATCATGGACGAGGTGTCGAAGGCGTTGCCCGAGCTGCTGTGGCTGACCAACATGGACCTCAAGGATACGACCCTGACGATCCGCGGTCAGGCCTTCAACGAGAACGCCGTGGCGAACTTCATCGCCAACCTGGCGGGAAGTCCTTTCTTCCAGGAGCCCAGCCTGCAGATCATGCAGCAGGACCGCGCCAATTTGTTCTCGTTCAGCCTGTCGTGTAACTTCTCCTACGTGCCGGCGGCGCCCAAGCCGGCCGGCCGGCAGGGCTAGGGGGCGCGCATGGCCGGTCTCGACCTCGAAACCCGTCCCTGGTGGGTCGCAGCCATTGTCGGCGTCATCATCGCGGGAGGCCTCATTTGGGCCTCCGAGTCCTACTGGCTGAAGGACATCCGCGAGGACATCACATCCCGCACGGCCGAGCTGGAGGATCTCAACAAGAAGATCCGCGAGGGCAAGGCGGCGGAGGCGCGTCTGGCCCAGTTCCGGGAGGAGTTCGAGCGGCTGGACGCCGACCTGCAGCGGCTGCTTCGCATTCTGCCCACCGCAAAGCAGACCGATGAGATCATCAAGAAGCTGAAGTCGCTCATGGAGCGCGGCAGCTTCCGGTTCGTCTCCTTCCAGCCGCAGCCGTTCCAGCGCCAGGACTTTTACCAGGCGTGGCCGATCAATGTGCGTCTGGAGGGGTCGTACCACGAGCTGGCGATGTTCTTCGATCGGCTGTCGCGCTTTTCGCGCATCATCAACATCGAGAGCATGCAGCTCGCCGGTCTGCGTTCGGGGCCGTACACCATGTCGGCGACGTTCACCATGAAGACGTTCATCTACGAGGAGCCGAAGGGAGCGGGTCAATGAAACATCCGATCACTCCCCTTGTGATGCTGGTGGTGGCGGCCGTGGCCGCCGCGCAGGCGCCCGCCGGTCCGCAGGATCAGCCCATCGACACGTCCACGGTGGAGCGCATCCTGCGCGGCGAGGAGGCGGCCGATGCCGGCGGCGCGTTCAGTTACGACCCGGCCGGCCGGCGCGATCCATTCCGCTCGCTGCTGGCGGGCCGCCAGCGGGAGGATCTCGGCGATCGCCCGCCGGGCCTGCGGGGCATGGCGGTGGACGAGATCAAGCTGCAGGGAATCATGCGGTTGCCGGACGGGTACGTGGCGATGATCCAGGGGACCGACAACACCAGCTACCTGCTGCAGGCCGGCGCGGTGCTGTGGGACGGAACCGTGGAACGGATCGAACCCGGGCGGGTGATCTTCAAGGTGCAGGTCGCCGATCCGCAAAGCCTGCGGCCCTACCGCGAGGTCGTCCGGACGTTGCAATGAGTTCTTGAGGGGGTTGCGATGAAGGCGACAGGTTTTCGCACGATTGTGGCGGTGGCAGCCGTCGCACTCATGGTGGTGCCGGTGGCGGCGCGCGGCGAGGAGGAGGTCACCATCCTAGGGATGGCGTGGACCCCGCGGCCGGCGCCGGCGCTGGTGGTGAGCGCCTCCGGCCCCTTGGCCTACACAAGGCTGGCGCCCGAGCCCGGGGTGGTGGCGCTCTCGTTTCCGCACGCCTCCCTGGCGGCGCGGGTGAACCCCGTGAGCGCCGCCAGCGAGGGGCTGGAACGTGCCGAACTCTCGGTCGGCGACGCTGGCCGCGGGGGCGTCACTCTGCGGCTGGCCGTGGCTGCCGGTCGGGAGGTGTCGGTGCAGGCGCTCCCGGCAGGCGTCGAGGTGCGGCTCGTGCCGGTGACGGATGCCGCGGCGAGGCCCGCAGCACCGCTGGGCCTTGACGACGTGCTGGCGGTCGCTGACGCGGGCGGGGTATCGGTGCTCCTGGCGGGCAATGGGCCGCTGCAGGGCAAGATATTCACTCTGCCCGAGCCGGACCGCGTGGTGGTGGATCTCCACGGCGTCGTCAACCGGGTGAGCCGTCGCATGCATCCGGTGGACGCCTCCGGGGTCCGCCGCGTGCGGGTCTCCCAAAATCAGGTGGAGCCGGAGCCGGTGGTGCGCATCGTCGTCGACCTGGAGAAGCCGCTGCCCTTCGCCTTCGAAAGCACGGCGCGGGGCGGCGTGCTGCGGGTAGGTGCGGCAGCCCCGGAGGCGGCGGCGGCCGCGGCCGCGCCCGAGCCGGTGGTGGTGGCGGCGGAGCCCGCTCCGCCGACACCGATTCCGGCCCAGCCGATGACGGTCTTGGCGAGCCCACCGGTGGTGCCGGAGCCGGTCGAACCCGTATCCGTTGCCGAGGCCCAGGCGGCCGAGGCGGCGCCGGCGCGCGAAGCCGAGCCTGTCGCCCCGGCGGCGGTGACACGCCCGGCCGTGGTCATCAGCGACGAGCCGTTGCCCGCCCCCGCTCCCAGGAAAGAGACGGTGGCGGCGGCGCCCCCGTCGCCGGTGGAGGAGAAGGCTCTCCCGGTAGCCTCCGGCCCGCTCACCGACCCGCCGCTGCCGACCCGGAGCACCCCGGCGCCGGCTGCCAGGCCGGAGCCCCGCGGCGAGTCGCCGTGGACCACCACCCGCACGGCGCTGGTGGAATCCTCTCCGCCGGTGGAGTCCATGGCCGGGTCCATCACCGAGGTGGAGTCCCAGGAGCGCCGCTTCACCGGCGAGCCGCTGTCCCTGGAGCTCAAGGACGCTGACGTCAAGGATGTGCTCAAGACCTTCGCCAACATCACCGGGCTCAACATCGTCATCGATCCGGACGTGTCCGGGTCGGTGACCGTGAACCTCAACAACGTTCCGTGGGATCAGGCGCTGGACATCATCTTGAAGATCAACGGCCTCGACTACGTGGTGGAGAACAACGTCCTGCGCGTCGCCCGCATGACCAAGCTGATGCAGGAAAAGCGCGCCATCGCCGAATTCAAGAAGGAGGAAGAGCGCGCCAAACCCATGCGCACGGTGACCAAGGTGCTCTCCTACGCCAAGGCCCCCACCGTGGCGCAGCTGCTGCAGCAGAAGAGGTTCCTCCTCTCCGAGGTGGGCGAGGTGGTGGTGGACGAGCGCACCAACACCCTGATTATCCGGGACATCGTGGACCGGGTTGAGGGGCTTCTGGCGCTCATCGACTCCCTGGACACCCCGGTGCCCCAGGTGATGATCGAGGCGCGTATCGTTGAGACCACCCGCGACTTCTCCCGCGCCCTGGGCCTCACCTGGGGGTTCTCGGCGCTCGGCGACGCCCGCCACGGCACCACCACCGGCTGGCGCTTCCCCCACAGCTACAACGTCGGCGGCGGTGTTGACCTCACCAAGCCCGGCAACGCCATTCTCGCCTTCGGCTTTTCCGACATCCTGGACGCCTTCAACCTGGACTTCGCCCTGCAGGCGGCGGAGAACAACAACCTGGTGAAGATCGTCTCCACCCCCAAGGTGCAGGCGCAGAACAACCAGAAGGCCAACATCCAGAGCGGTGTGCAGCTGCCGGTACAGACCGTGGCCAACAACACGGTGACGGTGCAGTACGTCAACGCCACCTTGAGCCTGGACGTGACGCCGCAAATCACTGCGGAGGGGACGGTCATTCTGGACATCAACCTGCAGAAGCGCGAACCGCTGCCCGGGGCCAACCTCCAGGGTGGGCAAAACGTCCCCATCGTCACCCGGGACGCCCAGACGCGCCTGCTGGTGCGCGACGGCGGCACCACGGTTATCGGCGGGATCTACAGGTTCCAGGACAACGAGGGGCAGAGCGGGGTGCCGGGGCTGTCCAAGCTCCCGGTGGTGGGCCTGCTGTTCAAGAACCGCGACGTGCGCCGGCTGCATGAAGAGCTGCTGATCTTCATCACGCCGCGCATCGTGAAGTACTAGGAAACGAGGGGGCGCACATGACCAGAAGGACGCTCTCGGCTCTGGCAACGGTACTCCTGGCCGTGACCATCGCCGGCTGCACCGGGAACCACTCCGCCGACACCGAAGCGGACGTCTTCATCACCGTGGACATCACCCAGGGGGTGGCGGACGTGGATGTTTCGGTGCCCGTCGATGTGGCCATCCAGAACATGACCTTCCGCTCCCAGCCCAAGGCGCCGGGGGCGGTGCTGGGGCCACAGCAGGATGCCATCTTCACCGACTGGGTGGTCACCCCCTCGCGGGCCGACGGCGGCACCAAGGCCTCCCCCCAGTGGCGCTGGTACTACAACGTCACCGTGCCCGCGGGCGGGCAGGCGAACTTGCAGAACTATCGCATCTTCCCCTCCGACTACTTCCGCCAGATGCCGCTGAGTCAGCTGTTTCCCGAAAACGGCGGCATCGACGTCGAGACCGGCAAGCGTACCATCCGCCAGCGGCTGGACGTGGAGGCGTTCGGCAAGACCATCTCCGGCCGCCGACTGTCGGTGCAGTTCTCGGTAACCGTCAACTTCTTCTACGCAACTCCGTGAGGCGTGAGATGCGGGAGACGACCATGAAGCGACAGCATCTTCTCTTTGGGTTGATCCTGGCCAGCGTGGGGTTCCTTTCGGCGTGCAACTCCGACAGCCCCACCGCCCCACCCGCCACGCCCACGCCCACGGCGTACACCATGGTGCTCACCGCCACGCCGGGACAGGCGCTGGTGGGGGGCAGCATCCTCTTCCAGGCCACCGTTTCGGCGGGCAGCGGCGTGGTGGCCGATGGCACCTCGGTGACCTTCACCGTCTCCGGCTGCGTGCCCGGTGGCCCCACCGACCCGGCCTTCGAGAACGGCACCTGCGAGATCGTCCGTACCACCTCCTCGGGGCGGGCGACGGCAACGCTCACCTCCAACACCGCCGGCAGCTTCCAGGTGGTGGCCCGGGTGCCGCAGAAGGAGGCGTCCACCGTCGTCACCTTCCGTCACTCCACCACCCCGGGTGACGTGGCGATTTACTCCATCACGCCCAACCGCGGGCGGCCGGAGGGGGGCGAGCAGGTGGTCATCCGCGGCCGGGGCTTCGCCACGCCCATCACCGTGGATTTCCGCGTCGGCTCCGCCGACTACCACGCCCAGGTGCTGTCGGTGAGCGCCGACGGCACCCAGATCCAGGCCGTTACCCCCGCCCTGCCGCAAGGGGTCAACGAGGAGCGCCAGGCGGACGTGGTGGTCAAGGCCGCCGCCGGCACTTCCTCGCAGACCACCGACACCCTGGTGGGCGGGTTCACCTTCGAGCGGCCCTACGCCGGCCCGATGATCTACGCCATCACCCCGAGTGCGGCGGTGGTGCCGGGCCCGGTGGCCGTGTCCATCCTGGGGTCCGGGTTCGTCTCCCCGGTGCGGGTGGAGATGATCGGCGGCGGGGGCACCGAGAATCAGCAGGTGGTGGCCGTCAACTCGGCCGGTACGCAAATTGACATCCTGGCCGGGCCCACCTCCCTGGGCGCGGGCGCCCGGGACGTGCGGGTGGTCACCCGCGGCGGCACGGCTCAGGAGCAGAGCGTCACCCGCGCCGCCGGGTTCTCGTGGGCGCCGCGCACCACCGAGCCCGGTGCACCGGTGGTGCTGCTGGTCCAGCCCAACCGCGGCTCGCCCCGCGGCGGCGAGGTGATCACTCTGTTCGGTGAGAACTTCTGCGCCGAAATCAACACCTCCACCGGCGCTTGCAGTGGCGTGCCGGAGGTGTTCTTCGATATCGGCGCCCCCATCAGCGCCCGCCGCGCGGCCGCCGTGGTCAGTCGGGCGGCTGACGGTCGCAGCATGACCGTGCGTACTCCCGAGGCGTCACCCCAGCCGGTGACCCAGGACGTGGCCGCCTCCATCGTGGTGACCAACCAGAGTGGCACCTTCACGGCGAGCAACGCCTTCGTCTACGCCTCCGAAGCCACCCTGGCGATCTACTCCGTCGTCCCCAACCGGGGCAAGGCGGAAGGCGGCGACACCGTGACCATCACCGGGCGCGGCTTCATCTCGCCGGTGCGGGTGTACTTCGCCGGGGCGGTGGAGCGGGAAGCGCAGGTGCTGTCTGTGTCCTCGGGTGGCGACCAGATCCAGGTGCGCACCCCCGCCTGGGATCTCTCCGCCACCTCGGAAACCATCGTCGCCATCCGCGTGGTGGCCGCCGCCGGCACCTCCGGCGAGCAGTCCACCACCCTGGGAAACGCCTTCACCTACGAGCGGCCCCTGGACGAACCGCGTATTTACTCCCTCGACCCTGCTCGGGGGGCCTGGTCGGGCGGCGAGCAGGTGCGTATCTTCGGCGCCAACTTCTTCGCCCCGGTGCGGGTCTTCTTCGGCGGCGAGGAGGCCGAGGTGGCCAACATCTCCGCCGACCGGGCGCAGCTCACCGTGCTCACCCCGCGCCACTCCGGTTCCATCACCCAGGAGCAGAGGGTGGACGTGCGGGTCCGCACCCGCGCCGAGACCACCCAGCAGCAGGAGGTTACCCTCCCCAACGGCTTCACTTACGTGCCCGACAGCGGCGATCCGGTCCTCTATACCGTGTTGCCGTCCCAGGGCAGCCCGCGTGGGGGCGAGCAGGTCGTCCTCACCGGCAAGAACTTCACCGCCCCGGTGTTGGTGGAGTTCCTCCTCGGGGTGCCGCTCAACACCACCCTGCCGGCCGAGGCGGTGACCGTCAACCCGGCGGGCACCCAGATCACCCTGCGCACCCCGCAGGCCTCCCCCACGCCGGTGACCACCGACGTGCAGGTGTCCATCCGCATCACCAACCTGGTGGGTGCGCCCAACTCCCGCAGCGCCACCTTCACCAACGTCTTCACCTACATCGGCGAGTCGCGGGCGCCCCTCATCTACTTCCTGCAGCCCGACCGGGGCTCCGCCCGCGGGGGGGAGCAGGTGGTGATCAACGGGCGCTTCTTCCTGCCGCCCGTGAACGTGGTGTTCGCCCCCGGCGGCGCCGCCGAGGTCACCGACGTCTCGAGCGACGGCGAGCGGGTGACCATCCTCACCCCCGCCGTCTCGGTGCAGCCACTGGCCGCGGACACCCCCGCCGACGTCACCGTCACCACCCAGTACGGCACCGGCCGCGAGGCGCAGGTGACCCTCACCAACGGCTTCCTCTACATCGCCGAGCAGCCGACGCCCGAGATCTACTCCCTGACGCCCAACTCCGGGCCCATCGACGGCGGCACCCGCGTGACCATCACCGGGCGCGGCTTCCAGTACCCGGTGGAAGTCACTTTCGAGTACCCGCAGAACCAGTTCCGCCAGGCCCAGGTGGTGTCGGTGAACTTCACCACCGTGGTGTGCATCGCCCCCTCGGTGGCCCCGGCCCAGCCGGACACCCCCGCCATCGCCAACGTCCAGGTCACCAACGTCACCACCGGCAAGAAGTCCAACACCCTGCCGTTCCGCTACGGCGAGGCCATGTTCATCTCCGCCATCTCCCCCAGCCAGGGGAGCGACCGCGGCGGCGACCAGGTGACCATCTACGGGCAGGGCTTCTCCGCCCCCGTGGCGGTGACCCTGGCCGGCGTGCCGGCGGAGCCCCTCACGGTCGGTGGCACCCTGATCAACGTTCGCTCGGGGCGGGTACCCAACCGCACCTGCCAGCCCCGCAGCGGCGCAGCCGAGGTGATCAACATCAACTCCAACCTCAGGGCGACCGGACCCAACTTCACCTACCAGCCGGCGGTGCCGTTCGTCACCTCCGTCAGCGTCGCCGGGGCCGGCGCCTCGGGCAACACCCTGCCTGCGCCAGGCACCCCCTGTGCCAGCGGAGCCTATGAGGCAACCGTCAACGGCTTCGAATTCGAGCAGATGGCCAACGGCAGCTCGGCCATGCGGGCCACCCTCAACACTTCCCCGCCGGTCGAAGTGGCCACCACCTGGGTGAGCGAGAACCAGTTGACCTTCATCTTCCCGGATCTCTCGGGGATCACCTTCAATCAGGTGCCGTGCGTCGAGGGCGGGGCCTCGGGCGTCCGCTGGGTGCCCACCCCCGTGAACCTCACCCTCACCAACACCCAGAACGGCTGCACCGACACCTTGAACAGCGCCTTCATCCTCAACCCCTGCGACACCTCCTGTCGCATCCTCGCTCCGCCTACCCTCAGCCTTTCTCCAGCGTCCCTGTCTCTCCCGGCGGGCACCCAGGGGAACATGACCGTCACGATTTCCCAGACGCAGCTGGTGGCCACCACGGTCACCCTCACCTCCTCGGCGCCGGCGGTGGCCAGTGTGCCACCCACCGTCACCATCCCGGCCGGGCTGACCAGCGCCACTTTCCAGGTGACCGGGGTCTCCCCCGGCGGGCCGGTGGGGATCACCGCTTCGGTGTCGCTGCCGGGGGTCACGCCGGCCAACGCCAACGTCAGCGTCACCTCGTTGGGGATCACGCTCTTACCCAACCCCTTGAACATGTACGGCCCGGTGGGTTCCACCGCCACCATGTCCGTCCAGCTCGGCGCCACCGTAGCGAGTCCGGTGACCGTGACCCTGAACTCGGCCAACCCGGCGGTGGTGAGCGTCCCGGCTTCCGTGACGGTGCCCGCCAACACCACCACCACCAACTTCACCGTCACCAAGTCGGGCACGTCGGCGGCGGGAGTGACCGTGACTGCCTCCCTCCCGGCGACCTTAGGAGGCTCGAGCTCGAGTGCGGTGGTCAATGCCCCGGCCCTCGCCCTGACCCTCAACGTGCCTTCATCGGTGAACGCCGGCTCGCAGGCCAACGGCACCGTGGCCCTCTCCCACGCCCAGACCACCAACACCGTGGTGCAGCTGCAATCCTCCAACTCCGGCTGGGCGAGTGTGCCCGCCTCGGTGACCATCCCGGCCGGGAGTACCGCGGCCGTCAGCTTCCCCGTCACCGGGGTCGCTACCGACAATCCGCCGCCCTCGGTGAACATCACCGCCTCGGTGCCGGCCATCCCCTCCATCCCGCCCGTGACGGGAACGGTCACGGTCGCAGCCATGACCGTGTCCCTGTCGCCAGCGGGTTCGACCATCCCTGGTCCGCCGGGAAGCACCGTGACTCTTACCCTGACGCTGGGTAGCGCCGCCGCTCCCAACCCAATCACCGTGAACCTGGCCTCGACCAACCCCGCTCTGGTGACGGTCCCGGCCTCGGTCACCATTCCGGCCGACGCCACCAGCGTCACCTTCTCCGCCACCCGGGCGGGGGCGGGGACCGGCACGGCCACCATAGAGGCGACGCTGCCCGCAACCCTGAACCCGGAGGCGCCACCCCACTACTCGGTCACCGTGACGGTTCCGTAACCTCTCGTCCTCACAGCTACCCGGGCCGCAGCCACCGCGCTGCGGCCCGTTGTTTTTTCCCGAATGCCCGTTGCACCGCCAGTACCTCACCACCACGGACACCGACACGACCACCCACACGACCGCCGACACGGTCACGGTCACGGCCACGGTCACGGTCACGGCCATGGCCATGGCCACGGTCACGGACACGGACACGGGCACGGACACCGGGCCGGCCGAGGCAAATCGCACCGTTCGTGAGGGCGGGCCGGAGGCCCGCGCACCCAGGGACACGGTCACGGACACGGACACGGACGCGGAAACGCTCTTACATTGGGGCTTGCCTACGCGCTACAATGATGTGATGCGCCGGGACAGCGACCGTATCGCCGAACTCAGGCGGGAGATCGACGCCAACCCCCACTCCCGTCAGTTCTATCAGCTGGGCGAGCTGCTGCGCCGGGATGGCCGCTGCGAGGAGGCGGCCGCGGTGCTTCGGCGGGGGTTGCAGCACTGGCCCAAGTACGTGGCCGCGTGGGTGTCCCTGGGGCGGGCGGAGCTGGAGCGGGGTGCGGCCGATGGGGCGATTCCGGCCCTGGAACGGGCGATCGAGCTCGATCCGGAGAACCCGGTGGCGTGGAGACTGCTGGCGGAGGGAAGGGAAGTCGCCGGGGACCTGGAGCGGGCGCTGGGCGCGATGCGCCGTGCCGCTGCGCTGGTTCCGGGCGACGAGACATTGATGCAGGGGGTGGAGCGGCTGGAGGCACGGGCGGTGGCCGCCCCGCCGGTGCCGGCCGCGCCGCCGCTGGAGGAGCGGCAGCTGGAGCCCGGAGAGCTGGTGGCGGGCGAAGGCGGCGAGGCGGACGGGGAGGAGACGGCGGTGATGCCAGCGCGTCTCCTGCCACTGCCCGAGGCGTTTGCGATGCCGCCGCCGAAGGGGGCGGCCCCGGCGGCGGAGCAAACCTCCGCGGCCGGGACCGGCGAGGCGGAGGCCATCGACGACGGGACCGCGGAGGTGTTTGCGGTGGTGGAGCCGGCGGCGGTGACGGAGGCCGCGCCCGGTGTCGCCGTCTTCCTGGCGGCAGAGGCAGAGGCGCCGTTGGCGCCGGGCCCCTTCGTCGCGCTGGAAACGGCCCCGGCGCCGGTGTCGGGGGAGGCCGCGGCGGAACCGGCGGGCGCGGCTACCGTCCCCTGCGAGGACGAAGGGGAGGCCGAGGCGCTGCCGTCCCCGGTGCTGGCGGTCCCGCCGACCGAGGCTGTCGCCGAAGTCAAGGAGAGCGCCGGGCCGGAGCAGGTAGTACCCTTTGCCCCTCCACCGGCGGCCGAGCCACCAAGGGCGCTGACGGAGCCCTTCGCCGGGTTAGAAAGCCAGCCGGAGGCGCCTCCCATTGGCAGGGAAGCAGCGGCGGAAGAGGTATTTGCCCTGGACACGCCGGCTCCTGCTGGCGGGCTGGAGGATGTCTTCGGCCCGCCGCTGCCGCCACCGGAAAAGGTGGAGCCAGTGGTTGCGCCGCTGCCACCGCTGGAGGAAGCGGAGGCGGTGGCGGCCCCGCTCCCGCCCACGCCGGAGGCGCCGCCGGCGGTCGAGGCTGTGGAGGTCTCCCCGCCATCCGAGGTTGGCGAAACGTCCCCCTGGGCGACACAGGCGCGTCTGGTGGTCCCGATTCCGTCGCCGCCGCCGGCAGCAGCCACGCCTGCCCCGGAGGCCCCACCCGTTGCGGGCGAGGTGCTGGCCGCAGGGGCGGTGGCGCAGCTCTCGGCCGAGCCCCTGGCAGCGCCGGCAGCTGTCCTGGAGACGCCAACGGCTGCAGTCGATGGGCTGGCCCCAGGGGAGGTGACGCCGCTCCCCGGCGAGCCCCTGGAGGAGCTCTGGCCGCCCGTAGGCGATGAGGTGGCCCCGCCGCCGGAGCCAGCGCCGCCGCTGGAGCCGACCCCCACCCCGCCGGCGGCGAGCGTCGAGGCCGCCCGCGCCCTGATCCGCGCCGAGCGGCTCGCCGAGGCGGCCGCCATGCTGGAACAGGTGGCCGCCGAACACCCCGAAGATGGGGAGGCTCGAGATCTCCTGGAGCTGGTACGCGACATGCTGGAACCGATGCCGGTGGAGCTGCCTCCGCCGTCGCTGAAGGCGCGCAAGATCGCGGCGTTGCAGCGCTGGCTGGCCTCCCTTACACTGGCGCGCGAGCGGGCGGCGTTATGACCTTCAGCGAAGCGGTGCAGGACGTGACCTCCTGTGCGGGAGTGGTGGCGACGGCCATTGCCGACCGGGACGGAATTCCGGTGCAATCCTGGGGCGACGAGGCAGAGATCGAGGAGGTGGTGGCCGAATTCTCCGCCTTCCTGGGCGAGGTACTTTCGGCCAACCGGGAGCTGCATCTGGGGACGTTGGAGCAGCTCCAGGTGGTGGGGTCCCAGCGCCAGGTGATGGTGACCATGATCGTCGAGGACTACTTCCTGGTCACCATCGTCGAGCGGGACGGCAACCCCGGGCGGGCGCGCTTTGCCAGCAGGCTCGCCGCCCATCGCCTGCGTGGCGAGTTCGTGTAGAGCGGCGAGGCGACCGGAGGATATCGGAAGCGGCGCGAACCGGCGTGAAAGCACTGTCAGATCTGGAGATGATGCATGTTCACTTTTGACGAGCTGTGCCAACTCATCCGGGTGGTATCGGAAAGCCGCATCGGTGGCGTGGAGCTGGAGCGTGACGGGCTTCGGCTGCGAATCGACGGAGTACCGGTACCGCCCTGTCTCTTATACACATCTCCGAGGCCCACGAGACTGCAGCTAATC
>JABRVY010000443.1:0-2909 GCA_039961755.1 Acidobacteriota bacterium
CAAGCGTACGGCGCAGCGCCCGAGTCCCCGAGTACGCCCGCCAGCGCGGCGAAATCCGGCCTCGCAGTAGAAGCCAACCGCGGTTTTCGGGCTCAGTTGCCCCAGGGAGCTCCTGGCACCTCCAACATCGCGGAAGACGGGCCGGGGGTCTCTTGCTCCGAAGGTCCTGACGCTGAGAGGTAGCCCGGCACCGCGGCCCCGCAGATTGCCGCTACGCCTTGGTTTCCTCTTCGGCAGCCAGGCCCAGCAGGGCCAGAACGCGGTCAGGGTAGGCGGCCACCCACAGCAGCAGGGGCAAGGCAAAGGTCACCGGGATATCGAAGAAGTACCGGGCGCCACCGATCAGATCGCGTTCCAGATTGCTGTAGTTCACTGCGCTCCAGGGGCCCAGGTTGAAGGCGAAAAAGGCCTTTACTTGCAGGAGCAGGGTGAAGACGTGGGAAAGAGCGAGCGCCCCCAATGCCCCCGCCAGACGACGCCACGCCGGGCGTCGGAGTGCTCCCGGCAAGGCAAGGCACAGTGCCAAGAACGGCACCAGGTTGAAGTGCACCTGGGTAAGCGAATACTTCAGCCTGCCCGAGTCCACCCGCAAGTCGGAGCGCCCGATGATGGCGTAGGCACCATCAACCGTGATCACCGTAGCTCGCGGGTACTCCAGCAGCCGGGCAACCCCCTGAGTCACCCAGACGAGCGCCGGGTTGTAGACGGGCCGCACCGCGAGCCACACCCCCATGGCCAGCAGCACCGCCAGGGGCAGCCGACGCAGCAGCGCGGCAATACTATCGCCGGACGAGGACCGGCGCATACCTTTGCACCCACACCAGCCACAGTACCACCCCGACCAGGATGATCAGCGATTGCCAGATGAACACGTGCGACACGGCAAACCACTGGGGCTTGAAGATGCCGATGTAGAACAGCGAGACCACTCGAATGATATTGACGACCTGGATGGTGAGCACGCCGAGCACCACCCCGACGAGGCGTTTCATCCAGGGGGCCGGAAACGCCAGTACCCCCGCGACGAACACCAGGATCGCTTCGAGGCCGTTGCAGCCATTGTAGATCTGCACGGCGAATCGGGGAGATGAAAGCACCTGACCGTCCACCCTGGCGCTCTCACCCAGCAGGTTGAGCGCGACGCGTGCCTGGTGGGCCACGAAGGTGGTGTAGGGATCCACCAGCCGATCGTTGACCGGCCTCAAGGCAATCAGCAGAAAGCCGAGCGACAACACCACGGCGTAGCGGACCATGAAACGGCCCGCCGGAGATGTCAGCACTTGCCGTACTCTACTCATGCACCGTCCTCACCTCGGCCATTCTAGACGGTCCAGCCGGCTCTCCGGCGCCACACGCCGGGGAAATGCGCCCCCGCGGTCGCCGACGACCGCGGGGGCGTTCTCGAAGGAGCGAAGGCTGTTCTAGATGCGCAGGCGCCAGAGGGCGACGACGCCAACCAGGGCCAGCAACGCGATGAAGGTCAGCAGGCCCGTCCCCGAGGTCACGGGGATGGCGACCATCGGCGTTGCCGTCGGCGACGGCGTCGGGGTTGGAGTCGGCACCACGATGATCTCATCATCCTCGTTGTTGTCGGGGTCCGGGTCGGGGGTGTCCGACGACACGTTGGCGAGGTTGACGATCGTCCCCGTGGTCAGCACCGTGGCGGTGATATTGAGGGTCACACTGGTGGCCGGCAGCATGTTGCCGATGGTCCACACGCCGGTGACGGGGTTGTAGGCGCCGCCGCTGTCGTCACTGACGTAGGCCAGGCCAGCCGGCAACACGTCGTTGACCACCACGTTGACCGCACTGTTGGGGCCGTTGTTGGCGACGGTAATGCTGAAAATGATGTTCTGACCCACCAGCGGCGCGGGATTGTTGACCGTCTTGATCACCTGCAGGTCGGCGGGACACACCGGAAACGGGGGCTGCTCGAGAGCGCCAACGAGGGTCGCGTAGCCGAGCTGGTAATCCGAGGGGTGGCCGCAGCGGAACCCGGCGCCGGAGTACCACATTTTCCAGACGCCGCCGTCGTTCATCACGTAGTTGTAGTCCACCGAGTCGCCGCAGTCCCAGGCCGGCGCCGCGCCCAGACCGATCACCGGGTTGGCCGCCTCCTTGGTCCAGTTCACCCCGTCGGCGTCGCACGAGGCGGCGTAGCCCAGCTGCCAGGTGTTGTTGGCCGGCCCGTCACCGGCGGAGTACCACATGTGAAAGTAGCCGTTGTAGTGGACCACCTGCGGGCCGTACACGTGGGCGTCCTCCCAGCTCGCCGGCGCTCCCGGTCCGAGCACCGGGTTGGCGGGGTGCTTGGTCCAGGCGAGCCCGTCGGGCGAGGTGGCGTAGCCGATGCTGAACGCCGGCCACGCCGAGGTGCCCGCGTACCACATGTGGTAGGTGCTCCCCACCTTGACCACCGAGGCCTCGCGCACGAACTGGCTGTCCCAGGCCGGCGCCACACCCGAAACCAGCACCGGGTTACCCGGGTGCTTGGTCCAGGTGATACCGTCGGGCGAGGTGGCATAGCCGATGGCGTTCTTGGTGGGCGGGGGCGAGGTCTGCCGGCCGGTGTACCACATCTTAAAGACGCCGCCGTCGTACATGACCGAGTCCACGTACACCCCGGCATCGTCCCAGGAGCCCGGCGCCCCGGCGGTCAGGACGGTGGTGGCGGCGCTCCAGGTGATGCCGTCCGGCGAGGTGCGGTGGCGGATCTCGATGGTCGTGTAGGGCCCGCCGGGCGGGGTGCGGAAGGTGTAGAACATGTGGTAGGTGCCACCCACCTTCACGACCTCCGGCTGGTAGGCGCCGCGCTCGGTCACCACCGGGTTACCGGCGTACTTGGTCCACGACTGCGCCGCCCTCGCCACCCCCCCCCCAACCAGCAGCGCCACCAGGCACGAAACGGC
>JABRVY010000444.1:0-4003 GCA_039961755.1 Acidobacteriota bacterium
AAGCCGCCCCGCTCGTCGCCATCGCAGAGTTTGCCCCGCCGCAGGACCGCGACCAGGAAGGGGAACCGCCCCCCGCCCCCCCTGTGGTGGCGAAAGCCTTGGCGCCTGGCCCGAGGGAGGAGAGCGAAGCGGCCAGACTCCATCCTGAACCTGGACCGGCCGCGATGGGAAGGGTGACGGCCGCCGCTGCGGGGGAGCGGGGGGCGGCGGCTCGTCTACGGGTGGAAAGTTTTGCTGAACAACAACCTGCTGCCGAAGCGCGGGCCCCGACGGCGGTGCCGGTGGCCCTCCTGACACCCGCCAACGACGTGGCGGCAACCCTCACCCTGGAGCCGGCCGCTGCTCCGCCGCGCTCCCGGGTGTGGGTGCTGACGCTGAGTGACGACGGGGGAGTGGCTCTGGACGGGCCGCCCGCGGAGATGCTGCCTCGGCTCCTCCCCCTCTGGCAGCGGGCGCTGGCCGGCCTCGAGCTCCCCCCCGGCCGCTACCGGGCCGTACGCAGGGGACCCTGAGGACGCCCCACGGCGGGCACCCCGCGGCCGCCCGGCGGGCCTCCTCCACCGGGGACTTGAAGGCCCGAGGAACGCTACTCCTCCACCGCCGGCCGGGGGCAGTGGAACTCCGCCAGGGGATCCACCTCCGGGAGCGGCCAGCGTCGGATGGTTCCCTCGCCGTCCCGGACCCAGGCGAAGCCGTCCGCCAGGCTGACGAGGGTGGAGGCGCCGGGAAAGGGGGAGGAGGCCAGCACCCGTTCGCCGGCCAGATCCCACAGATCGAGGCGGTCCGCCTCGCCGGTGGTGGGCGAGCGCACCACCACCGCCAGGGTGCCCCGGTAGCTGCTCACCGTCGTCACCGCCGCCCGAAAGGAGGGTTTCAGCCCTCCCTGCTTGACCCCCTGCAGGATGGCGCTGCGGTGCGGCTCGGAGAGGCGGGAGGCAAAGGCGGTCACGTGGGCCACGTTCTCCTCCCCCGTCAGCAGTCGCCCGGTGGCCGCCAGGCAGGCGGGTGGCTGCACCACCCGCAGGGGTCTGCCGCGCTGCGGGGGGCGCCACAGCTCGTAGCGGGCGTGGGGTAGAACCCACAGCTCCTGGGCGGTGGCAACCAGCTGGAAGCTCCCCCGCACCTCCTCCGCGGACAGCTCGAGCCGCTCCGCCAGCCCGCGCCGGGCCCCGGCCAGGTCGAACCGCTGGGCGGGCCGTCCCCGGGCATCGGCAAGCCACACCTCCAGCTCCCCGTCGGCCAGGGAGCCGGGCGAGCTCACCAGCGCCCAGCCGCCCCGAAAGCCCGTTGCCTCGAGGGTGAGCCCCGGCAGTGCGAAGGAGGCCAGGACGCGGCAGCGCGCCAGGTCCACCACGACGGCGCGGCGACCCTGCTCATCCCCAGCCGGGTGGTCCAGCAGCAGCACCAGCACCCGGTCTCCCAGGGCGGCGATGGGCCCCCGCTCGCCGGCCAGCGCCGGGTCGTCCCCGGAGCACTGCTGGCGCCGTCGCCCGTTCCCATCCCAGCGCACCAGCTGGCCGCTGGTGTGCAGCCAGGCCACCACCCCGCCCTCGCCGTCCCCGGTCACCGCCGCCGCCGGGGGCAGGGTGTACCCCTCCAGCTGGGCGGGTGGAGACGCCGCGGGCGCGGGGTCCAGCAGGGACAGCCAGGCCAGGGAGGTGATCAGAAGTTGCACCAGGTGGTGTCTCCCGAATCGCCGTTTCGACACATCCACATCGTGCCAACGCAGTACAGCTCGTCCACGAACACATGGTAGTGGCAGATGTAACAGTCCATCTCCCACCCACAGCTGCGGGAGGATCCCCGCGCCGCCAGTGTAAGGGCAGGTGCCCACAGCATTAGGCTCAGTGTGGTTATGACGGCCAACCGCCCAGCTCGCTTCCTGAAGCTCGTGGTCATTAGTTTTCCTCCATTTCTCCAAAGGTGGGAGGAGGCCAACGCGCCGTGATCACGGCTCGCCTCCTCTCCCCAGGCCAGGTGACCCCCGTCTTGCTTCCCTGGGTCCGGCCCCGCCGCCGGCGCAGGGGTCGCCGCCGGCCAGGGGTCGCAGCGGCAGCCGCTCTAGCTGCTCTCGACAGGCCACCCACACATGACCGGCACTCACCTCCACGGGGTTCCACCCGCCGGGAGGAAGCGACGCCTCGGCCACCAGGCGGGGAGGGCTACCCATCTCCCACACGTCGACGCGGGCGCCGGATCCCTCTTTCCCCTCGTCCACCCTCACCGCCAGCCGCCGCCCACTCACCGCCACCCGGCCAATGGCGGCGATGAAGGCGTGGTGGGCGGGGGGGCGCTGGCCCGTCGCGGGAAGGCCCATGGCCCGGCGCATCCTTTCCATCTCGGCGGCAGGGTCGAAGAGGGCGTCCCTGCCGCCACCGTCACAGGAGAAGAACTCGCCGCGGCGGCGAGTCGCCTCCTCCCCCTGGTAGTGATGCCCCGCCACGCGGCGACAGGGGGGGACGTCGTGCTGCCGGAGGGGCGCGGGAGACAGTCGCCAGAACTCGTAGGCGCCCGCCGGGATGGCCCACAGCTCTCCGGCTGCGCCAAACAGGCGGGGGGCGATGGCGGCCACCTGAACGTCCAGGCGCCGGGCCAGGGCGGCGAGGCGCTCCTGGGGCAGGGCAAGGGCGGTGAAGCTGCCGTCGTCGGCCCACCGACGCACCTCCGGCAACCCGGCGGTGGGGGCGGTGGCCAGCAGCCACCCCTCGTCGGCGGGCCAGGCGCGCACCGGGTGCTCTTCCCAGGTGAAACTCGCCAGCCGCCGACCGCTGGCCGTCTCGACGATGCGGCAGTGGATGCCGCCCCCGGTGGGGGCGCACAGCAGCGCGCGGTCCCGGCGGGCGGCGAAGGGCGCCCCGTCCTGGGGGGTGAGCCCGGCGGCGGCAAACTCACCCAGGCGGCGGCCGCTGGTGTCCCACCGGGTGATGGTTCCGTCGGGCTTCCAGGTGAGAATCTCGCCGGCGCCGTTGCCGACCACGCGAGTCCCGCCGGGCAGGCGGAGGGTCGTCAGGGAGAGCTCTTGAGCTGCCGTGGTACCGGCCAGCACCAGCGTCACCAGGGCCACCGCCGTCAGCCTGGCCATCTTTGACTCCACCTCGCGCTCCCGTTTCTTACACATTCTCTCTCTCTCTCTCTCGTGTCAAGGGCTCGCCGGCCGCCGGCGGGAACATTCCTGGCCCGCGGCGGTCACATGGTGACGACGAAGGGAGGCTGCCATGAAGGCCAAGGTCACGACCCGAGGAACCCTCACCGCAGTGCTGGGGACCCTGCTCGCGCTGCCGTCGGCGGCGGGAATGGCCCCCACGGCGCCGGCCATGGCGCCGGCCCACCAGTTCCGCGTCGAGGTGCTGGTGGGCGGCGTGCCGCGCCCCCTGTACCCGGCGCGCGGGTCCCTCTACCTGGAGGCGCTGCGGGGGAGGGAGTACACCATTCGCCTCGCCAACCCGCTGCCGGTGCGTGTCGCCGTGGCGCTGGCGGTGGACGGGCTCAACACCATCGACGCCCGGTCCACCTCCGCCTGGAAGGCCGCCAAGTGGGTGCTGGAGCCCTACGAAACGGTGGAGATCCCTGGCTGGCAGGTGAGCGGCGAGGCGGCCCGGCGCTTCGTCTTCACCGGCGAGCGCGGCTCCTACGGGGCGTGGCTGGGGCAGACCAAGAACCTCGGGGTGATCGAGGCGGTGTTCTTTCGGGAGCGAACCACCTGGGGCAACATCGACCCGCTGATGGCGCCGCCGCCGGTCCCGTTGGGGGCGCCCCAGGGTGAGGCGCCGCGGACGTCGCGGGAGCAGGCGGCCCCCCAGGCGATGGGGAAGGCCGAGGCGCTGGACGACGCCTACGCCGCCACCGGCATGGGGGACCGGCAGGCCCACCGCGTTCAGAGGGTACACCTGCGCCTGGAGCGCGAACCCGTTGCCGTGGTGCGGCTGCGCTACGAGTTCCGCCCCGAACTGGAGCGGTTGGGGGTGTTGCCCCCCCGCCGCACCCCCCTGGAGCGCCGCGAGGC
>JABRVY010000445.1:0-11589 GCA_039961755.1 Acidobacteriota bacterium
GACTGGGAGATCACCCGCGCCTGGCTGGGGGGTGTGGCCTGGCCCCCCGACCGGCTCCCCGATCTGCCGCTGCTGGAGGCGCGGCGACCCCAGGTCCCGCCCCTGGCGGTGCGCCTGCAGCCGGGCTGGAGCTACACGCTCCTGGGGCTTGGGGAGCGGCAGGGCCGTGGCTGCTATCTCCTGGGCTTCAGCACCATCACCGGGACGGAGGCGCGCTCGGGGGAGGCCTGCATTGACCGCCTCACCTTCGGTCTGGTCGAACTCACCGAGCGGGGCAGCGGGCTGCCCGGCGAGGTGCGCGCCACCACGCAGACCACCGTCAATGCACCCCTGGCGCTGGGGGAGGAGGTGGTGTGGCTACCGGTGCGGGCGGTGGCGGACGACCTGGTGACCGCCTTCGGCGCCGGTACGAGCGTCCACCGGGAGCTGACGGTGAGCCAGCATCATCTCGATCCCCCGGGGTTTGATGAGCAGCGGGCGGCGGCCTACGGGGGAAAACGCCGGATGGTGCGGGACTCGCCGGCTGGCGTGGTGCGTCTGGTGCCCGACGGCCGTGGTGGGCGGGTGCCGGAGAGCGGGGCCGCCGTGCGGGTTCGCCTGCTGCTGGCCGGGGTGGCGGTGGATCCCGGCCTCGATACCCCCCTGCCCTTCGGCGGCCTGCAGATCGCCGACTTCGACTTCCGCGGGCGCGGCGAGCAGTTTCGCCTCTTCGCCGCCGGTGTGGTCAACGACCTGGCGTGGGCGCGGCGGCGCGGCCGCAGCGAGCTCACCGCCGGGGCGTTCACCCAGCTCCTCCCCTTCGCCACCCCCGCCTACCTGCGGGGCGAGGAGGTGTCGGGCGAGGAGATCAAGGTGCAGCGCCAGCGCCTCGGCGTGGGGGTGGCCCGCGCCGTCGGCCGGACGCGCCTTTCCCTCGACCTTGACGTCTGCCGCTGGGATTTCGGCCGCACCGAGGACACGGCCGCTGACTTCGCGCTGCCCCCGGACACCTGGGAGGGAGTGCTGCGCGGGGGCGCGCACACCACCCTGTCCGGCACCTCTCTGTTCGCCTCCTGGGAGGTGGGGCAGCGCGCCCGCTGGACGACGGAGGGAGCCAGACGCTGGCAGCGCTACCACGCCGGGGTCGCCCACGAGGTGACGCTGGGGCTGCTGGCCCGCCTCACCCTGGCGGGCGAGCTCTGGGGGGGGCGAGACCTGGATCGGTTTTCGGCCCCGGCCCCCGGCCGTCTCGGTCCCCTGCGACTGCGCGGGGTGCCCTCGGGCCGGGTCATCCCCGACCGCCTGGGGGTGGCCCGGGTGGCGCTGGCGTTACCCATTCACCCCCGGCTGCGCGGTGAGGTGGCGGTGGACGCCGGCTGGGTGCGGGAGGAGCGCTCCGGCTATCGGGCGCGGCCGCTGGCCGGGGTGGGAGCCTCGGCCACCCTGCCCGGCCCCTGGTCCACCCTGGTGGAGTTGTCGCTGGGCTACCCCCTTGCGGTGCCGGGCAAGCGCGGCCTCATCGCCGAGCTGCTGCTCCTGCGCCCGCTGGGAAAGTGAAACGGGCGACCACTGGCTCCCACGGCCACGGCCACGGCCGCGGTCACGGGGCACCGACACGGCCACAGACACGGGCGCCGTCACGGTCACGGCCGCGGCCACGGGCACGGACACGGCCACGGTCACCGGGCGCGGTCACCGTGCCGGCCCCGCCGCCCGTTTCCTCGTCCCGCCTATTCCTCAGCCACCCACGGGTAGCGCTGGGTGTAGCCATCGGCGGCCAGCCGCTGCAGCAGCCGGCGGCGCAGATCGCCAGCGGCGATCTCTTTGAGCACAGCGGGATTGAGCTTGACCGCCTGGACCAGGTGGGCGAGACCGGTCTCCTGCTCGCCGGCCAGGAAGAGGGCCAGGCCGACGTTGAAGCGGATCTCGGGGCGCTCGGCCAGACGGAGGGCGGCGGCGAAGTGGGCGAGGGCGACCTCCAGGCGGCCGGCGTCCACCGCCAGGTTGCCGGCAATGACATGGCCCCGCCAGGAGTAGGGCTGCCAGCGCAGGCGCTCCTCCACCCGTTCCAGGGCGCGGCGGGAGGCCTCGGCGCGCGCCGCCGGGGTGGCGGTGGCGCGCAACGCCTGGGTGAGCAGTCGGGCCTGCTGCAGGGTGACGCCAGCGCGCCAGCGCTGCCAGACGAGACCGCCGGCGATCCCGAGGCAGACGAGGACGACGATGAGCCCGGCCCAGGCGCGTCCGGCAGTCTCGCGCCGGGGCGCGGGCAGAGGTGGTAGCGCCAGGGCGGCTACCACGGTCCACTGGGCGGCCACGGCGGCCAGGTGGAGGGGGAACTGGGTGAGGGCCAGGACCGCCGCGGCGGCCGCCAGCGGAGGAACGTCCCCCATCACGCCCCGGCCTCGGGGGCGCCGCCGCCACGCCAGGGCCATCCCCGCTGCCGCCAGGGCCAGGCCCACCAGCCCGGTTTCGGCGGCGTACTGGAGGACGTCATTGTGGGCCTCCCCGAAGGCGGTTTCCAGCCCCAGGTAGCGACCGCGCTCGGCCAGGGTGCGCTCGGGCACGAAGCGGAAGGAGTGGGCCTCGAACATGCCGGCCCCGACGCCGGCGATCGGGTAGGCGGCGAGCATCCCCACGGCGGCACCCATGCCGGCGCCGCGAAAGCTGCCCAGGCCGGCCCAGCCGTACTCCCGCACCTCGCGCACGTTGACGGCGATCCGTTCCCGCAAGGGGGTGAGGGTGACCAGAGGGACCAGCGCCGCCGCCGCCGCGGCCAGGGCGGGAAGGCGCCGGCGGCGGGGCAGCTGCCGCCAGGCCAGCAGCGTCGCCCCGGCGGCCAGCGCCAGCAGGGCGGTGAGGGTGCGGGTGCCGACGATCACCCCCACCTGCAGCAGCGCCGCCGCCCCCCACCCCCAGCGCCGGCGGCCGGAGAGGGCGCGCTGCGCCGCCAGCAGCGCCGGCAGGACCAAGAACACCGCCACGTCGCCGGGGTTGCCCATGGTACCGACCCAGGCGAAGCGCTCCTGGAGCTGCCCCAGCTCCGCCAGCAGGCCGAAGCTCCTTGGCCGCCAGACGCGCGACAGGAACAGCATGGTCAGGATCGCCTGCACCGCCCCGGCCAGGCACACCGCCCGCAGCAGGGTGCGCCGGCGCGCCTCGGGCAGCTGGCGCAGGGCTCCCCACCCGAGGGCGGTGAGGGCGAGGGGGATGAGGGCGCCCGCCACGCGCAGCGGCTGGGTGTTGAAGGCGGCGCTCATCGCCCCACCGGCCAGCACCCCGGCCCAGGCCAGCCACCAGCCGTCCCGCCACGCTGCCCCTGGCGCCCGCACGGTGAAGGCGGCGGCGAGCACCGTCCACAGCAGAAGCGCCAGGTGCGCCTTGGGGGCCCGAAAGGTCTCCTCGGCGGCGGTGCTCCACAGCAGGGGCACCAGCAGCACCAGCGCCAGCGCCGCCAGCCAGGCGAGCGTATCCGCCAGGCGGGAGGGGAGGGGGTCGGCGGAGTGACGGGGGACCATGGCTACTCCTCCAGCCGCACCGAGACCAGGCGAGAGACGCCCGGCTCCTCCATGGTGACGCCGTAGAGCACGTCGGCGTGGGCCATGGTGCGGCGGTTGTGGGTGATGAGCACGAACTGCGTGTCCCGGCTCATGTCGCGCAGCAGGCGACACAGGCGCTCCACGTTGGCGTCGTCCAGGGGGGCGTCCACCTCGTCGAGGACGCAGAAGGGCGCCGGCCGCACGCGGAACAGGGCAAGCAGCAGGGCCACCGCGGCCAGCGCCTTCTCGCCACCGGAAAGCAGCAGTACCGATTGGGTGTGTTTACCCGGCGGCCGCACCCGGATCTCCACCCCGCTGTCCAGGGGCTGCTCGGGGTCGGCGAGCTCCACCTGCGCCTCGCCACCTCCGAACAGCTCGGCGAACACGGTGGCGAAGGCGGCAGCCACCTCCTGCAGGGTGGCCACAAAGCGCTCCGCACAGGTGGTATCCAGTTCCCGCACGGTCTCGCCGAGGCTGGCGAGGGAGCGCTCCAGGTCGCGTCGCTGCTCGGAGAGGAAGGCGTGCCGCGACTCCAGCTCGTCTCGCTCCGCCACCGCCAGCTCGTTCACCGGCCCCAGCGCTTCCAGCTCGCGGAGCGCCTCTCTCTCCCGGGCTTCCAGCCGGGGAAGCTGCTCCGGGGCGGGCGCGGAGTCTGGCAGGACAGCACCCTCGCCGAGGGTGAGGGCGATGGTTTCGTGAAGTCGATCCAGGGCGCCCTGGGCCTCCACGGCGGCCACCCGCGCGATATGCACCTGTTCCCGCGTGGCCAGATGGTGCTGGCGACAGCTGGCAGCGGCGCGCTCGGCCTCGGCCGCGCCGGTCCGGCGCTGCTCCACCTCCCCGGTAAGGCGGGTGACCTCCTGCTGGAGGACGGTACGACGGGCGAGGAGCTCACTGAGCTCGCCGCGGACCCGGGCGATGGCATCGGCCGCGGCGGCGGCGCGCCCGCCCTGTTCCTCGGCATCCCGGCGCAGTTCTTCCCGCCGCGCCGTGACCGCGGCGAGTTCCCGACGGTGGTGGTCGAGCTCCCGCTGCGCCGCTCGCACCCGTTCCGCGGCCAGCTCCGCGGCTCCCGCCGCCTTCTCGGCGGCAGCCCGCGCCACCGCCTCCTGCTCGCGCTCGCGTTCGGCAGCGGCCACCAGCGAATCCACCTCCGCCTCGGCGGCTCGCACACGCTCGCCCAGACGCTCGACCTCTCCGGCCTCGGCCCCGCGACGCCGGTCCAGGGTCTCCGCCTCCCCCGCCAGGCGAGTGAGTTCCTGGCGCAGGGCCTCCAGCTCCTTCTCCAGGCGCACGTGCTCGCGGTGCAGTTCGCTGCGGGAAGCGGCCGCGGCGGCGTGGGCCTGGGAGGCGCGACGCGCCTCCTCCTCGGCCCTGGCCAGCGCGGCGGCCCGCTGAGCCTGTCGACCCCGGGCCGCGGCCAACTCCGCCGACGCCTCCTCCTCGGCGCGGCGCGCCAGCTCGAGCTCGGCGCGCGCCCCCCGCAGGCGCGAGCGCAGCTCCAGCACCCCGCGGATGGGGCGCTGGGAGCCGGCCAGCTCCACCGTCGCCCCCCGCCAGCGCGCCCCGCCGGGCAGCAGGATGACCACATCGGGATCATTCCGTGCCAGCGCCTCGGCCTCGGCCTCATCGGCGGCGAGCACGGCGCGAGGGAGGGCGCGGCTCAGCCATCCGGCGTGCTGGGGGGCGGCGCCGGCGCGCTCCAGCAGCGGTGAGGACCGCGCCGGCAGCGTGGGATCGGCGATCACCGCGGCAATGCGACCTTCATCGTGCCCGAGATGCTGGACGATGCCTGCCAGTGCCCGGCGGCTGGTGACCACGGGCAGGGACAGGACCTCCCCCCAGGCGCGGTCCAGCAGCGGCGCGATCTCGGGGGGAGGGTCGAGGAGGTCGGACACCACGCCCAGGAGGTCTTCATCGGCCACCGCTCGGGCTACCGCCTGGGGGAGGGCCCGCGCCTGGGCCAGCGCCCTCTCCAGATGGTCGACCTCGTGCCGGAGCTCCAGCCGCCGGTGGGCGGCGGCGTCGCGGGCGCCCTCGGCGGCGGTGATGGCGGCGGCCTCGGCCTCCATGTCGCGGCGCAGGGAGCGGACCGCCTCCTCCGCGGTGGCCAGGAGCTCCACGGCGGAACGCTCGCTGGCGTGGGCCTCGGCCTCGCGGGCGGCGGCAGCGGCCAGGTGGGTGCGCAGCCGCTCCTCCTCGCTGGCCAGGCGCTGGCGCTGGTACGCCACCTGCTCTCGTTCCACCTCCAGACGATGCAGACGGTTGCGTGCCTCGGCGGCGGCCGCCACGGCAGCGAGCAGGCGGCGTCGAGCATCCTCGGCGGCGCTCGCCGCCGCTCGCGCCGCCACTGCCAGACGCTCAGCCTCCCTGGCGCGTTGCGCTGCTTCCTCTTGGGTTGCGCCCGACGTCTGCTCAGCTGCTGCGACCCCGGCCAGAAAACTCTTCTCCCGGACGCTCAGGTCGGCCAGCACGGCGGCCAGCCGGCGCTCGTCCTCGAGCGCGGCCTCGCGGCGCGCCGAGGCCTCCGCCAGCTCCCGGCGCGCCGCCTGTTCCGCTGCCTCGCCGCGCTGGAGGGTGGAATCGAGTCTGGCCAGCTCGTCGCGCCGCCGGTCCAGGGCTGCCTGCGCCGTCTCCAGCTCGCTGCGAGCCGCCAGCGCCGCCGCCTCGGCGCGGGAAAGGGCGGCGCCCGCCTCGGCGTCGGTGGCAAGGGCCGCCTGCAGTGCCTCCTGCCTCTCGGCCAGCGCCGCGGTGAGGTCGTGCAGGCGCGCAGCAAACAGGAGGGCGCGCACCTCGGCCAGCTCCTGGCGCAGGCGGCGGTGGCGCTCGGCGCGCCGCGCCTGGCGACGGGCGGCCTCCAGAGAGCGCCGTACCTCGGCGGTGATGTCATTGATGCGCAGCAGATTGGCCCGCGTCTCGGCGAGTTTGAGCTCGGCCTCGTGGCGGCGCAGGCGATACTTGGAGATGCCAGCCGCCTCCTCGAACAGCGCCCGACGGTCGGTGGCGCGCGCCGACAACACCTGGCCGATGCGCCCCTGCTCGATGATGGCGTAGGCCCGGGTGCCCAGCCCGGCATCCAGCAGCCGGTCGGTGATGTCCTTGAGGCGCACCCGCTTGCCGCCCAACCGGTAGTCCGCGGTGCCGTCCCGCAGCACCCGGCGGGAGATCTCCAGGGTGCCGTCATCCTCGTCCCAGCCGCCGGCAGCCGCCTTCAGGGTCAGCGCCACCTCGGCGGAACCCGCCGGTGGGCGCCCGGGTGAGCCGGCGAACACCACGTCGGCCATCGTCTGGGAGCGCAGCAGCCGCGCCGACTGCTCCCCCAGCACCCAGGCGATGGCGTCGGCGATGTTGGACTTGCCGGCGCCGTTGGGCCCGACGATGGCGGCAATCGCCCCGGGGAAGCGCAGCTCCACCGGGTCGGCGAAGGACTTGAAGCCAACCAGGCGCAGCGCGGCAAGGCGGTACGGTCCGGCCATATTGAAGCAGGAATGGTACACCGTGGCGACTCGGTCCCCTCCTCCCGCGGGCTGGCCGGGCTGGGGGGAAGCGGGCGACAACTCCCCGCCTGGCACCGCCGCCGGCTCGAGGTGGCGGAAATCGGCCGGGCGAAGGTTCCCCGCCCTCGATGGGTGCCCCGGGCGGGAGTTTACTGGCGAGGGTCGCAGGCCTTGATGTGGGGGGAGAAAAAGTGGCGGTCGAGCCGGTAAAGTTCCACCTTCGCGACCTCGCCCCCCAGTTTTGTCTTCCGTTTGAAGTTCTCGATCACATCCCGAAAGCTTTCGGGGCCGATCTCGAACTCCAAGCCGACCCCGGCCACCCGCGAGACGGTCAACTGTCGACAGGGGACCGCCGAGGTCGCGCCGGCCACCGCCACCCCGAAGGAGTGCACCAGGTCCACAAAGGCTCCCGCTCGGGCAATATTCTCGCGGCCCACCCCGACGCCGATGCGGGGAGCCTGCACCGCAAAGAGCAGGGCAAGGGAGCCGACGCTGGGAACGGCCTCGATCCCGGCCAGGGGGTTGCTCGGCTCGGCCATCATGAGCTCGCCGAGCTGCTCCACCGCATCGGACTGGTAGTCGAAGCCGAGGGTGCCACTGAAGTCATACCGAAGGCTCAAGCCCACACCCGTCTCCTTGGCGGCAATGGAGGGCTGGATGAGGTACTTCACCCCGAAGCTGACGTACGCTGGCACCCCATAGACGGCAAAGGGAATCACGTACTGCATCGGGATTTCGACCAGGGCGCTGTCGGGGAATGTTCTCGCTTTCGGGCTTTTCGAGCTGACCTGGACCTCGATGAAGCCGTTTACGGGGATCTTGACCAGGTACCTCGTGACCTTGGAGTTGCTCACCTGAATCGATCCGGTGCTTCTGGGCTCACCCCAGTGGGCCACCACGGATCCGCCAGCCCACAGGGAACCCGCTGATTCCGATCCCACATCGCGCTGAAAGTTGAACTGCGCCTGGTGGGGCTGGATGCTGACCACCACACGGTAGCCCTCGATGGAAAAGGTGAACTTGTCTGTTTCCCTTGGCGGTCCCGAGGGGGGAGCCGGACCCGCCCAGGCGCTGCGCAGGAGGGACCACTCCGGGGCCAGCCCGCGGGGGAAGGTGCCGTCGAGCGACGGGTAGAGCCGGCGGGCGGAGCGATCCGCCTCCCCCCACACCAGGGGGAACCCGCGGGCCGGATCGAGATCGTCGGGCCCCCACTCCAGGGTGCCGTTGCGGATCACCTCGACGATGCGTACCGGCTCCACGGTCACCTCGACCTCATCGCCGGAGCGGCGCACCGAGCCCACCTTCCCCACGTCCACCCCGGGGATGAGCAGCACCTTGCCCGGCACCAGCTGGTCCGCTTCCACCGCGCGGACGTCCAGGAACCAGGTGGAACCGTCGGCCGAGGTCCGGCGCAGCGCCCGGGCGCCCTGCTTCACGAGCACCGTTTCAGGAGTCAAGTCGAAGTGCTCCTGGAGGTTGGCCGCAGCTCGGGCGTCTCCCCCCGGGGCGACGACGCGCTCCCCCTGGCCGCCGCACCCCAGCGTCGCCAGCCACACGCCCAGGGCGACGGAACCCACCACGCCGCGCGTCGTTTTCATGCCTTTCTCCTCAGGCTCCATGTCCCCAGGCCGAAAAGCGTGCTCCACGCCATCCCGCGCGGGATCTCAGAAGCGGCCCAGGAGGGTGGACGCCAGGCGCCGCATCCCTGCCTCATCGGCCAGGGCCGGGAGCGCCACCGGCCCGCGAATGACCAGGGTCTTGCCCCCCTGGCGGACGTGCAACCGGCGGAAGAGGCGATCCCCCACCCAGGTGTAGGCCTCGTCGCCGATCCCGCTCACCGCTTGCGGCTCCCGGGTGTCCCAGCGCGCCTCGGCGTCGCGGGTGGGCAGGAAGAGATTAACCGCTGCGGGCCCGAAGCTCACCACCACCTGGAAAAAATCGCGGTTGACGGAATCCTTTGGGGTGAAGTGCCAGGTACACGAACTCGAGCCGGGGAAAACCTGCTCCCCCACCGGTTCGGGCTCCACCCCCAGCAGGGCGCGAACCTCCGCCGGCGGCAGCAGGGTATCGCACCGCACCTCGGCGAGCTCCCCAGCGGCGCGTTCCTCGCCGGCGCGTTCCTCGTCGGCGCGGCGAGAGGCTGCTGCCTCACCGCCCCTCGCCGGACCCGCCGGCTCCCCGCCGCCGCAGCTCAGCGCGGCCGCGCACGCCAGGACACCTGCAACACCCGTGGTCACCCTCACGATGGATCTCCTCTCTCGAGCGGCACCAGGCCTCGCTCGTTGGCCTTACTTTTTCTGCGCACCCAGGCGCCCGACTACCTTGCGGGCCAGGGCCACGACCTCCTCCTGCTTGCCCGGCGCCCCGTTGCCGGAGTACGCCACCTCGATCCAGGTGGTGCCCACGATCACCGTGGCGTCAGCGGAGAGGGCAATGACTGATTTCACCTTGGCCAGGTCTCCGAGGTCGGGGATGAGGCGGCCGCGGTTCTCCCGGGCATCGTTGAGGAAGACCTGCCTGAGATAGTCACGGTTGGCGCCGAGGCCCTGCTTGAGGGCTGCCGAATCGACGGTCACGCTCACCTGCAGGGTCGGCAGCCCGCCCCCGGGAGGGTCCCAGTCACACACCGCCGTCGGTCCCCCGTTGGCGTTGCTGGTGGAGGGCTTGGGTCGCCCCCCCGGCACCAGCGCCGCCACCTCCGCCGCCGTGAGCAGGGCGCACGCGTCCAGCGCGCCTGCTTCAGCGACCTGCACCGCCACTGGAGTGGCGTGGGCGACGAGGATCAATGTCGCCCACGCGGCCACCACGGTCTTTATCCTGCCTCGTCGTTTGCTACCTGCCTTTGAGGTCATGGTCCTTTCTCCTCCTGCACGCTCCGTCGAACCGCGTCGGCGATTGGTCGCCTCGCTCGTGCCCCGTGGCATCTCAGTGCCTCGCCGCGCCGGCTCCTCCCGCAGCCATTGCATGGCCTCGGGGGACCCGTACCTCCTCGATGCCGCGCTCCTCGCCCAGGCCGTAGGCGTCGGGGTGGAGGTAATACCCCACCTCCTCGGCCGGCTTGTCCTCCTCCACCGGGATGCGATGCAGGTTGGCGTAGGGATCCTGGCGGATGCCGGTGACCTGCCAGGAGACCTTGACCTGCCCCATGTTGGTGCGGATCACGAAGCGATTGTGGTGGATTTCCTCCTCCACGATGGCCTGGGCGAATCGACCAATCACCGTGAGCTGGTAGCGGAAGTCGCGGTTCAAGGCCTCGAAGTAGGGCGGCAGCTCCACCACCGCCCGGCCATCTTCGTCGGTCACCACGTTGCCGTTGTAAATGTTCATCATGTCGGGGGACTCGACGAAGGAGTGGTAAAGGTACTTGCGCTCGGGATCCAGGGGGTGGTCGATCTTGAAAGAACCTCCCCCCTTGGAGACGTTCCCCGTTACAAACACGTCGCCAGTGAACCAGCCGGCCCACACACCGCCTACGCCCCGGACGCCAATGCCTGCGGGGTTCTCTCCGTACACTCCCGCCTTGCCCGCGACACGCGCAAGACCAGAGACGCCGTTGGCCGTCGAGCTCTCGCCGAACACGCCGCTGCCAGAGCTGCTGCTGCCGTACACGCCAATACCTGCAGCGCTGCTGCCCCACACTCCGGTCGCGCCGCTTCCAGAGACACCGTACCCGTTCCCGTTGTTGCCCCAGACCCCAGACTTGGCCGATCCCGTGCTCTCGCCGTACACCCCGTTGCCGCTGAAGCTCTTCCCCCACACGCCCGGTCCTGCACCGCTGTTCTCCCCGGCCGCGCCAGCGTTGGAGCTCGACCCGGACCTCCCATGTATGCCGTGACCGCTCCCGCTTTCGCCCAAGACACCTGGGGCGCTCGAACTCGTGCCCCATACCCCGTATCCCGTCGAGCTCGAGCCCGCGACGCCGACGCCGTTGCCCGTGTGCTGGCCCCACACCCCCGACTTGTTGCTGGCAGCGCTCGAGCCGTGCAGGGCATCGCCACCGGTGTTGGTCACGCTCAGCGCTGCCGACGTGGTGCTCGCATTTCCCGCGTACGGCAGCGTGAGCCCGCCCTGCAGGTCGGTGTCCCAGGCGAGGTTCCCGCCGGAGAGCTTCAGAACCTGGCCATTGCTGCCGCCGGACGCCGAGAGCTTCTCCCGGGTCACGGCGCCGTTGGCCAGGTCGGCGGCGGCTACGCTGCCGTCGGCGATCTTGGCAGAGTCCACCGAGTTATTGGCCAGCATCGCGTTGCTGATGCCGCCGCTCGCCACCGACACGGTGACGTTGCCCGTGGTCCCGCCCCCGGTGAGGCCGGCCCCGGCGGTCACGCCGGTGATGGTGCCGCTGCCGGAGCCCGCCGCCTGCCACACCAGGTTGGTCCCGTCAGTACCCAGCACCTGCCCCGAGGTGCCACCCGACGCCGAGAGCTTGGCCTTGGTGACCGCCGCGTTGGCGAGATCGGCAGAGCCCACCGCCCCGTCGGCGATCTTCGCCGAGTCCACCGAATTGTTGGCCAGCATGGCATTGGCAATCCCGGCGTTGGCCACGGAGAGGGTGACGTTCCCCGAGGTGCCGCCGCCGG
>JABRVY010000446.1:0-12408 GCA_039961755.1 Acidobacteriota bacterium
CGCTGGCCCCTCCCCGCGCTCCTTCCCCACCGTCCCCTGCCGGAGCCGCGCCCCTCCCGAAGCGTTCGCCTGAGTCCTTTCCCCACACTCGGTTGAACGACAAGGAGGAACCATGACCAGCCGAGCTCTTTCGCTGGGCGCCCTCGCCTGCGCCCTCGCCGCGGCTGCCGCCCCGGCGCAGAACGTCAACCCTGACATCTCGGTGATCGGCGACATCCGCGCCTTCACCACCAACGATCAGTCCGACCCCAAGGAGGGGAGACTGCAGCTGGATCTGGCCAGCGTCGAGCTGGCGCTGCAGGGGTACCTCAACCCCTTCGTCCGCGCCGACGTCTACATCGGCTACCACGACGGGGACTTCGAGGTCGAGGAAGCCTACGCCACCGTCCTCCGGGGCCTGCCCGGCGGGCTGCAGCTGCGCGCCGGCAAGTACCGCGTCGACTTCGGCAAGCTGAACCTGCTGCACCCCCACGCCTACTCCTTCCTGGACACCCCCCTCCTGCACCAGGCCTACCTGGGCGAGGAGGGGCTCGCCGATGTCGGCGTCAACCTCAACTGGCAGTGGCCTTTGGGGAAGTCCGCCCTGACCCTGTCCGGCAATGTCCTCAAGGGCGATTTCGCCAGACCCCATGAACACGGCGGCGAGCCCCACGCCCACAGCACCTGGCGACTGTTGTCCCTGCGCGCCCTCGACGAGGAGGAGCCCGGGCAGGAAGCGGTCGAGACCGACCTGGGCTACACCCAGCGCCTGTCGCTGTTCGTGCCCACCGGCGCCTACGCCGGCGTGGAGGTGGGTCTCAACGCCCTGCAGGGCAAGCTGGACACCCTCACCGGGCGGGAGGTGCGCCTGAGGGGGGCCGACCTCAAGTACCGCTGGGCCCCCGACAGGTACCGCTCCCTCACCGTGCAGGGGGAGTGGATCCGCTCCCGCCGCGACGTCCTGCACCACCACCACCACGGGGCGCTGGCCCTGGACGAGGATCACCACCATCTGGAGCGGCGCTCCGCCGATGGCTTCTTCGCCTTTTTCGACTGGCGCTTTGCCCAGCGCTGGAACTTCGGGGCCATCGGCGAGCGCTTCGACCACCCCGAGGAGGACGGCGTCACCGGCAAGCGCGCCGGGGTATTCGCCGGCTTCCAGGTGATGGAGGAAAGCACCATGGTGCGCCTGCTGCTGCGCCGCACCGAGGGCACCGAGCTGCACCGGCCGGTGCGTGAGGCGATTCTCCAATTGGTGTTTTCCCTGGGCCCCCACAAGGCCCACTGGTTCTAGGGGAGGTGCAGCGATGAAACCATTCACCCTCGCCATCCTGGCGCTGAGCGCCGCCGCTACCGGGCTGCCGAGCCCTTCTGCCGCGTCCGAGCCCCTTCGTGTCGTTGCCGCCATCCCCGACTTCGCCGTCATCGCCGAGGCCATTGGCGGCGGGGAGGTACAGGCCGAGAGCATCATCGTCGGCAACCGCGACGTTCACGCCGTGGAGCTCCTGCCATCGTTCTTCGTGAAGCTTCGCCGCGCCCAGCTGTACCTCAAGGTGGGGATGGACCTGGACCTGTGGTCGCAGCAGCTCATCGACGGCTCCCGCAACGCCCGCCTGGTGGTGGTGGACGTCTCCCGGGGGATCACCCCCCTGGAGGTTCCCACCTTCAAGGTGGACCCCTCCCACGGCGACCTGCACCGCTTCGGCAACCCCCACTACTGGCTGGATCCCGCCAACACCCGTCCCATGGTGGAGGCGATCCTGGCCGGCCTGGTCACCGCCGCCCCGGAGCGGGCCGGCCGCTTCCGCGCCAACGCCGACGCCTACGTGGCCGCCTTCGAGCGGGCGGCGGCCCGCTGGGCCGAGCGCCTGGCGCCCTACCGGGGGGCGAAGCTGGTGTCGTTCCACCGCTCCTGGCCGTACTTCGGGACGCGCTACGGGCTCGAGTTCGTCGGCGAGCTGGAGCCCAGGCCCGGCGTGCCGCCCACCCCTACCCACATCGCCGCCATGCAGGAGCTGCTGCGCTCGGGGACGGTGGCCGCCATCCTCATGGAGTCGTACTTCGACGACCGCCTCCCCCGGATGCTGGCTCGCACCACCGGCGTGCCCCTGGTCAAGGTGCCGGTGCTGGTGGGCGCCGAGCCCGGCGTGGCCACTCGCGAAGCCCTGTTCGATCTCATCGTCGACCGGCTGGTCGACGCCCTCCAGCGCGGGGGTACCATCAACCCATGAACCAGAAAACGCCGCTGGTGTCCTTTACCGACGTGACGCTGGGTTACGGAGGGGTGCCGCTGCTCCGGCACCTCTCCTTCCACGTCCTTGCCGGCGACTTTCTGGGCATCGTCGGTCCCAACGGCGCCGGCAAGACCACGGTGCTGCGGGCCATCCTGGGCCTCGTCGAGCCCATCGCCGGGCGCGTCGCCATCAGCGGCCGGCCGATCATCGGCTACGTGCCCCAGCGGGAGATGATCGACACCATCATGCCGGTCACCGCCATGGAGGTGGCGTTGATGGGGCGCGCCCCCCGGTTGGGACCACTGAGCCGCCCCGGCAGAAGTGATCGGGAGATCGCCCGGTCGGCGCTGGCCCAGGCCGGCGTCGCGGAGCTCGCCGATCACCTTCTGCGCGACCTCTCGGGGGGCCAGCAGCAGCGGGTGCTGCTGGCCCGCGCCCTGGCCGCCCAGCCCGACCTGCTGGTGCTGGATGAGCCCACCAACGGCATGGACCTGGCCGGCGAACATGCCATCGTCGATCTCCTGGTTCGCCTCAACCGCCAGCGGGGCCTGACGGTGATCCTGGTGACCCATTTCTTGCCCATGGTGCTCAACGCCGCCACCACCGTCCTGCTGCTGCAGGTTGACCGCAGCCTCTACGGCGGGGCCGACGAGGTGCTGCGGGACGAGACCTTGAGCAACCTGTACGACCTGCCGGTGCAGGTCATGACGGCGGGAAACCGAAAGACCCTGCTGGTCGGGCCCCTCTCATGAGCGCCCTGTGGGAGCTGGAGTTCATGCGGCTGGCGGCGGTGGCCGGGGTGGCGGCGGCGGTGGCGCTGTCCATCCTGGGGGTGTACGTGGTGCTCAAACGGGTGGTGTTCGTGGGCCTGGCGCTCGCCAACCTGGCCACCCTGGGCGCCGCCGTGGCCCTGGCCGTGGGTTTGCCCGTGGAAGCCACAGCCATCGTCGCCACCCTGGGAGGAGCTGCCGCCCTCGCCCTCGCCGCCACTCCCCGTGTGGTTCCCGGCGAATCGATCATCGGCTGGGGGTTTGCCGCCGCCGCCGGGCTCACGGTGCTGGTCCTGGCGCGATCGGCGACGGCCGATGCGGAGGCGATGCGGCTGCTCTTCGGCAACGTCCTGGCGATCTCCGCCGGCGAGGCGGCGATGATGGCGGTAGTCGCCAGCGCCGTGCTGCTGATCCACGGACTCTTCGCCCGGCGGTTCGTGCTGGTGGTCTTCGACCCTCTGGCGGCCCGGGCGGCCGGCATCAACACCGCCCTGTGGACGCTCATCCTCTACCTGACCATGGGTGGAGCCACCGCCGCCGCGGTGCACGAAA
The DNA here is from genome assembly GCA_039961755.1 of Acidobacteriota bacterium. Classification (GTDB taxonomy): domain Bacteria; phylum Acidobacteriota; class Thermoanaerobaculia; order Thermoanaerobaculales; family Thermoanaerobaculaceae; genus CALEVZ01. The sequence goes on from JABRVY010000446.1 coordinate 3,536, forward strand.
CCGGTGCCTTGCTGGCCTTCGCCCTGCTGGTACTGCCAGCCATGGCTGCCCTCCTCCTCACCCGCCGGCTGGCCAGCGCCTTCGTCACCAGCGCCGCCATCGCCGTGACCTGCGTGGTCGCTGGCCTGGCGCTGTCGTTCCACTGGGACCTGCCCACCGGCCCCCTCACCGTCGCTCTGCTGGCGGCCGCCGTGCCGCTGGCGGCGCTGCTGCGACGCTCCCTGCGGTGATGGCTCGCCATACCGTTGCGTTTCAAAACCCCGAGTCTTATCTTGGTATTGTTTTATAATGATCGAGCGATGAGGGGCAGCAACTCTGACCGGGGGAGAACCTCGCTGACCGCCGCCGCACGGGTTGGAACGTTCTTTCTGCGGCCGGCGGCGGTGCTGCGGGGGGTGCGGCGGACGAATCTGCGCCCCGATGTGCTGGCGGGACTCACGGTGGCCATCGTCGCCATCCCCCAGTCCATCGCCTACGCCGCCATCGCCGGTCTGCCCCCCGCCACCGGTCTGTACGCCGCCGCCGTCGCCTCGGTGGCCGGGGCCCTGTGGGGTTCCTCCCGGCACCTCTCCACCGGTCCCACCAACGCCATCTCGCTGCTGGTGCTCTCGGTCCTCTCCCCCCTGGCGGCGGTGGGCAGCGCGCAGTTCGTCGCCGCCGCGGGGGCGCTGGCGATCCTGGTGGGCATCGTGTGCCTGGCGTCTGCGGTGCTGCGGCTGGGGATGCTCATCAACTTCGCCTCCCGCGCCGTCCTCTTGGGCTTCACCGCCGGCGCCGGGGTGCTGATCGCCATCGGCCAGCTCCGATCCTTGCTGGGGATCGATATTCCCCGCAGCCCCTACCTGTACCGGACGCTGGTGGGCGTGGCGGAGCGCTGGCAGGAGATCAACCCCGCCAGCGTGGGCGTGGGGCTGGGGACCCTGGCGGTGGTGATCACCCTCCAGCGGCTGGCCCCGCGCACCCCGACGGCGCTTCTGGGCCTGCTCACCGCCGGCGTGGTGGTGGCGGTGGTGGGCGCCGAGCCCCTGCGCCTCACCGTGGTGGGGGAAATCCGCCGCGCCCTGCCCACCCTCACCCCCCTCGAATGGACCTGGCTCTTCGACAACCACGTATTGGCCACCATCGCCAGCGGCGCGGTGGCGGTGGCAGCGCTGGGGGTGGTGGAGGCGGTGTCCATCTCCCGCGAGATCGCCCGGCAGAGCGGCGACCGCGTCGACGTGAACCAGGAGCTGGTGGGCCAGGGGATGGCCAACCTGGCAGCGGGCATGCTGGGAGGGTATCCGGTCTCCGGATCCTTCACCCGCAGCGCCGTGAACTACCAGGCGGGGGCGCGCACCCACCTGGCGGGGGTGCTGGCGGGAAGCTTCGTGCTGGCAGGAATCCTGCTCTTCGGTCCCCTGGCGGCGTACCTGCCCCACGCCGCCCTGGCCGGGCTGATCCTCCTCATCGCCTGGAACATGGTCGACTGGCACAGCATCCGGCGGGTGATTCGCGCCTCCCGTGCCGAGACCCTCATCAAGGCCACCACCTTTGCCGCCACCCTGGTCCTCTCCCTGGACGTGGCCATCCTGTTGGGGATCATCCTTTCCCTGGCGCTGTACATCTACCAGTCCAGCATGCCCACCGTCCACCCGGTGGTGCCCGACGAAACCTTCCGGCACTTCGTCGAGGGCGAGGGACAGCCCCAGTGCCCCCAGCTCGCCGTGGTCAACATTCGCGGCGCCCTCTACTTCGGCGCAGCCGCCTACGTCGAGGACGAGCTGCTCGCCAACCTGGAGCGCAACCCGGGACAGCACTATCTCTTGCTGCGCCTGCACGGGGTGAGCCACTGCGACCTCTCCGGCCTGGATGCCCTGGAGGGCATCGTACGCCTGTACCGGGAAAACGGCGGCGACGTGTTCATCGTCCAGGCTCGCCAGCCGGTGCGGGAACTGATGCGTCCGGTCGGTTTCGAAGCCCTTCTGGGGGAGGACCAGTTCCTCGAGCAGGATTACGCCGTCGACTACCTGTTCGAGCGGGTCCTGGATCCCGCCGTGTGCTGCTACGAGTGCGAGCACCGGGTGTTCGCCGAGTGTCAGCCCCTGCACAAACACCCCTACGACGCCCGTCTTCCCAGCCTGGGTGCCTCCGTGAGCCATCCCGACCGGCACCTGACCGTCTACGAGGTGCGGGACCTCCTCGCCAGCCCGGAGAGGCGACCGCTCGTGGTAGACGTGCGGGAACCCGAGGAGTACAGCACCGGCCGCCTCCCCGGAGCCATGCTGCTGCCCCTGCGCAGCCTGCCGGAGCGGATGCCCGAACTCCCCCGGGACCGACGCATCCTCCTGGTCTGTCGCTCCGGCCGGCGCTCCGCCCGCGCCCTGCACTGGCTGCTGGAGGAGGGGTTTTCGGACGTCTACAACCTGAAAGGGGGCACCCTCGCCTGGAAGGCCGCCGGCCGGCCGGTGGAGGTGGAGTGAGGGCGGTGGCTGCCTCCGGCGCTCCCGACAACGGGAGGTGCGCGCTCTATCGCAACCCGCGATGACACCCGCGGGAACGCCACTTGACAGATTGTTCAACCTGTGGCACCCTCCGCCCGTGGTTGATGTTCGTTTGCCGTGGTTGCTCCACCCAGAACGGAGTTTGCAACCCGCCGCGAGTCGGAGTCAGCTCGCGGCTTTTTCGTACGCCGATTGACTGTCGGCAGGAACAACGGCGGCCGAAGGCGCCGCCGAGTACAGAGGAGAACGTAGTATGGCAACTGGTACGGTCAAGTGGTTCAACGACGCAAAGGGGTTCGGCTTCATCACGCAGGAGAGTGGCGAGGACGTCTTCGTCCACTACTCCGCCATCCAGGGCGACGGCTTCCGCACCCTGAAGGAGGGTGCGCGCGTGGAGTTCGACATCACCCGCGGACCCAAGGGCCTGCAGGCCTCCAACGTGCGGATTTCCTGACCCCTCAGCGAGATCACAGCACCTACCGCAAGGGCGGCGCCACGGCGCCGCCCTTGTTCTTTCTGTTGCCTTTAAGTCCGGCTCACACTCGGCCCCCGGGCCGAGGCGCGCGAGCACCCCGGTCGCCGAAGTCGAGAGACGGCAGTCCGACCCGGCGTGATGGCCTCAAGGACCCGCAGCGCGGGGGCAGCCAGGCACGGCCTTGCCGCTCTCTCACCGTCACCGAGGGGTCGGCCACCACGACGTCGGCCCGCCGCTGCGCCAGCCCGGTCCCTTCCTCTCTGCGCCCGTAGGCGAGGGGGACCTGCTCCCGGGGGGGTTGGTCGACCACAGCAGACTCCATGACCGCCCGACCGCTCTCCTCGGGATCCCTCGTTCTTCGAAACAGGCCGGCGGCGCGAAAGGACATCTCGCGCCGCCGCCTTGCGTCTCCCCCTCCCGAGGCTCCTCGAGCAGGAGCCTCGGCCTAGAAGCGGGCCGTGAACGAGGCAGAGATCATGCTGGCACTGTCGTAGGTGGGGAAGCCCAGCACCGGCGGCTGTCCTCCGGAGAGCTTCTTGGGCGCCCCCAGGTGCCACCCCGACCCCGAGTAGTTGTAGTCGTAGTTGATGTACCCCAGGCGGAAGAGGAAGTTCTTGCGAATCTGGTGGAGCACGTACACCTCGATGACGTCACCCCGGGTGGCGGTCTTGGGGGCAATGATGTCGTCCTGGGCGGGGGTGAAGTTGAACCAGTACTCGGAGCCGTGGTTGAACTCGGCACCGATCTGGGTGGCGCCGTTGGGGAAGTTGTAGCGCGCCCCCAGGTAGTACATGGTGCCGGAGTGGGACTCGGGGACGGTGAAGGGATCGGCGAACAGGCCGCCGAAGGGGGTGGTGACGTTGTCGGGGTGGCTCTTGATGTAGTTGAAGTTGACGAACCAGTCCAGCGGCCCGTCGGTGCGCATGAGGAGGGCCCCGGCGATGTCCATGTCCCCCAGGTTGGCCGAGGGCGAAAAGCGCATCACCAGCGGAGCGCCGATGGCCTCGCCGGTCACCGGGTTGTTGGGCAGCACGATGAGGCCGTTGAAACCATCGGTGAGGTTGAAGGCCCGGGCCACGGTCACCTGGGCGAGGGTCGTGCCGTCATCCCAGATATCCCAGTTGATGCCGGCAAACTGGGCGTCCTTCAGGCGATCGGCGGGCTGGCGCAGCACCTGGCCGCTGCCGAAGCCGCTCTCGTACCCCAGCCCCCAGCACAGTCGCGCGGTGGAGTGCTCCGACAGGTGATACCCGAGCGTAACGCCGTCGAACTGGAAGTCGATCAGCGAGCCCATCGGGGAGCCGGAGCGCATCTCCCCCTGGCGCAGGTGCATGGGGGGCCCCCCCGAGGACGGCCGGCGCCCCGCCGACAGATAGAGACCGGTGCCACCGATGTTGGTCCAGTCGAAGTAGGCGCGCTCCACCCGCAGCTGATCGCCGTTGGGCACTCCCACCGTGTTGCCATCGATGTTGAAGCTGTTGGACTGGCCGTTGAACACCTGGGCGCCGGTGGAATCGCCGAACACCTTGTACATGGCCAGCCGCCCGGAAAACTTGACGTTTTCGGCTACCGGAGCGTTGATGGACAGGCGCAGCCGGTTGGTGTAGAGCGCCGAGTTGTCGGCATCGTAGCCACGCACGAAGGTGTGGGGCAGCAGGGAGGCCATCAGCGCCTGCTGCATGGCGGGGGGAAACGCCCCCATCGCCTGCTGCAACTTGGCGTACGTCAGACCCCCGGTGAAGTACTGGTAGGAGCCGTAATTGGCCGCAATGAACTGCTGCACCTGCTGGGGGGAGGCGGGCAGCTGCCCGGTGGCGCCGTAGTAGAAGAGGGTGTCCACGATCCCCTTCTGCAGTCGCATGCCGTCGAAGTGGTCGGGGATGGACGCCGAGATGGAGTGGGCCTCGAAGCGGAAGTCGCCCGAGAAGTTGAGGCGGTCCTTGGCCGCCTTGACTTCCACCCTGGACAGGCGCTCCTCCAGCTCATCCAGGCGAGCCTTGAGGTCGTCATTCCCCGCCGGTTCCGTCTGAGCGCTCGCGAACGTTGTCACGAGCCCGAGTACTGGAACGATCATCAACCATCGCATGGTTCTCTCCTCCTCTACCGCCCTTCCGGCGGCCGTGTCGTCGAAAAACTCACCGAAACGTGCTCACCTGCCCGGCAAATACGAAGACGTAGCGCAGCATGAGACCACCGAAGAGCACCAGCACTGCCGCCACCGGCGCCATCCCCCGGCCGGGGTGCAGCTCCTGCCGTGCCAGCAGCACCGGGCGCATTTCCCACAGCTCCAGCCCCAGTGGCAGGAGCAGACCGAGGGTGAAGAACCACCCCCAGAAGGCCCAGGTGAACGGTCCGCCGAGGATCAACCGCAGCGCCTCCTGCACCGCCAAGGGGGACAGGGCGCCGTGGATGATGTACGGCAGCACCACAAACAACTCCAGCACGATCAACACGATGTCCAGGCTGAACAGAAGCCTCGCCTCGTCCGCCTCCAGGCCCGACCGGCGCAGTGAGAGCACCAGGATGAGCAGGGCGCAACCGGTGGACAGCGCCGAGAAGAGAAACATCTGCGCCACCAGGTTGGTGTTCCAGAACGGCCGCGCCTGCACCGCCCCCAGGAGCACGCCGGTGTAGATCCCCACGCCGACGGCGACGGGAAAGCCCACCATGGCCAGGGGGCGGCGCAGGCCCTCCCGCCAGGGGCGCTCGAGCCCCCGCAGGAACCGCAGCCGCCGCGGCAGCCGGGCCAGGGCGGCGCCCAGCCGGTCCGCCGGCAGCCACGCCCAGAAGGACAGCAGCGTGATGCCGGTGAACAGCAGCAGCAGCCAGGCGCCGATGGACATCGGGCTGCGCCACTCGAAGCTCACGAATAACTTGTAGAAGCGGTACCAGTGGCCGAGGTCGAAGACCAGCAGCGCCGACCCCAGCGACACCGGCCAGGGAGCCAGCAGCGCCCCGGCGCGCGCCAGCCGCGGGAAGGCGGTGCCGTCACCCCGCTGCAGGTAGGTGGCCAGAGCGGAGATGAAGAACAGGCCGGCGGACAACCCCCCCAGGAACAGATAGAGCACGATCAACCAGCCCCAACGCGGTTCAGGCATGGGCACCCCCCGAAAATGCAAACATGGCTATACCAGGTACCAACCTTGCGGGTCGTTGCCGGTTTGCGGCTTTTTCACCTGCGCGCGGCGGCTATCCAGCAGGCGCCGCAGCTCGGACTCGGGGTCGTCGAGGTTGCCGAAGGTGCGCACCCGGCTGGGGCAGGTCTCCACGCAGGCCGGCTCCCGCCCGGCATCCACCCGGTGGGCGCACATCGTGCACTTGTCCGCCACCCGGGTTTCGGGGTTGAAGAAGCGGGCATCGTAGGGGCAGGCGATGATGCAGTAACCGCAGCCGATGCAGTCCTCGGCCCTGATCAGCACCAGCCCGTCCTCGCGCTGGTACGAGGCGCCGGTGGGACACACCCGCACACACGACGGGCTCTCGCAGTGGTGGCACTGCTCGGGCTCGAAGCTGGCCCGCAGGTGGGGGTAGTGCCCGCCCCGTTCCTCGTTGATGCGGTTGCGGAACTTGCCCATTGGCACCCCGTTCTCGGCCTTGCAGGCGACCACGCACGCCTTGCAGTTGATGCACTTGCGCGTGTCGAAGGCAATGGCCCAACGGGTGCTGTTCAGGCCCAGGCGCTTACGCATGGGAGGCCTCCCCGGCGACCTTGCGGACGGTGACGAAGGTTTCGTGGAAGGCGGCGTTGCCGGATACCCTGTCCCAGGCGGTGATCAGCACGTCGGCGTCACAGGCGCCGTTGCCGTGGGCCCCCCGCAGCCAGGGGGACAGCTTGCCGAACCCGTGCAGCATGAACACGCAGTCGGGGCGGATTTCTGGCGTCACCCGGGCCGGCAGGCGCACCTTCCCCGCCTGGCTGGCTACCTCCACCAGGTCGCCCGAGACGATCCCCAGCTTGCCCGCCGGCTCGGGGTGGATCCACAGGTCGTTGGTGGGGGTCTGTTCGAGAAGCCAGAGATTGTTGGTGGTGGCGGCGTGGGTGTGGGTGGCCTTGCGCCCCAGCACCATGCGAAATGCACCCGCAGGCGGAGGAGTCGGCGGGTGGTACACCGGCAGGGGGTCGTGGCCGGCCTCGGCGAGGCGGTCCGAATATAGCTCCACCTTGCCCGAGCGGGTCAGGAAACGATACCCCTGCGCCAGGGTCTTGCCGTAGAAGGGCGCCTCGGCAGGGGCGTAGACGCCGTGCTTCTTCAGGTACTCCAATGGATTCACCACCGGCAACTCCGCCGCCTGCTCGGCGATCCACTCCTCGACGGTGTAGTCGAAGTAGTCCCCCAGCCCCAGGCGTCTGGCCAGCCCCTGGATGATCTCCAGGTTGGGCCGCGTGTCATGCACCGGCGGCACCACCTGCTGGCGCAGCACAACCACCGGCCAGATGCCGGGCAGCATGTGCAGGGGGTCGGTGCGCTCCAGGTAGGTGGATTCCGGCAACACCACGTCGGCCAGCCAGGCGGTGTCGCTCATCTGGGTGTCGATCACGGCGACGAAGTCCATGGCCTCGAGCATCGCCCGGGTGCGACCACGGTCAGGGAGGGCGTTCATGGGGTCCTGCTTGTAGACCATCCACCCCTTCACCGGGTACGGCACCCCGCCCAGCACGTTCTCCCGCGCCTGCAGGAACGCCCCGTCTCCCCGCGCCGCCAGAGGAAAGCGGGTTTCGATCTCGTCCACCCGCGGGGCGACGGGGTCGTCCCAGGGGAGCACCAGCAGCTCCCCCAGGGGGATGCGGGAGTTGGGCACCACGCCCCCTTGCCGATCCCAGCTCCCGACGATGGCGTTCAGGATGGCCTGCCCGCGGCGCATCTGGAAGTCGTTGACGTACCAAGAAGAACGGCGGCCAGCGTAGTACAGGGCGCGGGGGGCGGCGTCGGCGAACTCGCGGGCGATGCGGGCGATGTCCCGCGCCGGGATTTCCGTCTCCCCCTCCGCCCACTCGGGGGTGTAGCGCTCCACGTGGGCGGCCAGCTGCTCGAAGCCGAGACAGCGGGTGGCGACGAACTCCTTGTCGTAGCGCTGCTCCTTGACGATGACGTGGAGCATGGCGAGGATGAAGGCGAGGTCGGTGCCGGGCCGGATGGGGTACCACTCGTCGGCCTTGGCCGCCGTCACCGTGAAGCGCGGGTCGAGGTACACCAGCTTCGCCTTGCGGTTCATCGCCCCGTCGATGAGGTCCATGGTGTCGGGGGTGATGATGGACTCGAAGCGGTTGGCCCCCGACATGATGACGTAGCTGGCGTTTTGCAGATCGAACGACGGCACGGTGCCGAAGGTCATGGAGTAGGCCAGGTTCACCGACGCCAGGCAGAGGGTAGGGTGGCGCAGCACGTTGGGCGACCCGAAGGCGAGGGCGAAGTTCTTGAAGAACTCCTCCTGAAACCCCTCGGTGGAGGAAAACAGCACCGCCTCGGGTCCGTGCTCATCCTTAATACGCTGCAATCGCTCGGCGGCGAAATCCAGCGCCTCGTCCCAGGAGACCTGCCGCCACTTCCCCTCCCCCCGCGCCCCGGCGCGGATGAGGGGCCCCTTCACCCGGTCGGGGTCGTAGAGGGCCTGGATGGCGGCGTTACCCCGGGCGCACAGCATCCCCCGGGACTTGGGCGAAGCCGGGTTGGGGTTCAGTTTCTTCACCCGCCCGTTCTCCACCACCGCCAGCACCGCGCACTTGTTGGGGCACACCTCACAGGCGGTGGCCACCTGGCGCACCTCGGGGGCGACAGCGGCCCGCCGGCGGCGGGCCAGCGGAGCGCATCCCAGCTGCGGGCCCAGCGTCGCCGCCGCAGCAGCAGCGGCGCCGGCCATGACCTCTCGCCGCGTCACCCCCCTACGCATCGCCGCCCCCGCTCGCCCCCCGGCTGGCT
>JABRVY010000447.1:0-4705 GCA_039961755.1 Acidobacteriota bacterium
ACCCCGCCCCCCGAGGCCCAGGTCCGACGCCTGCTCATCCTGCGCCACCGCCTCGGCGAGCTGCAGAGAGAGGTGGCGGCCCTGGCTGACGAGCTCACCGCCCAGCTGCGCACCGGCGGCTCTCCTTGGTGGGAGCTGCCCGAGGGGGTCCTGCGCCTCGAGGAGCGAGACGGGGTGCCCGAGCTGGTGTGGGTGCCCAACGGAGAGCCCTCGTAATGGGAAAGCTGGTGGCCATCACCGAACCCGGGGTGAGCCTGGCGGCGGAGGGGGAGCGCATGGTCGTCCGGAGGGGCGGGAAGACCGGGGAAACCTTCCGTCTGGCCGAGTTAGACCAGGTCCTCCTCTTCGGTCCCGTAGAGGTCACCCATGCCGCCCTCATGCGGCTCCTCTCCCACGGCGTGGACGTCGTCTATCTCACCGCCTCGGGCAGCTTTCGGGGGCGGCTGCAGGGCCACCTCGGGCGCAACATCGAACTCCGGCTCGCCCAGTTTCGCCGCCTTCAGGACGAGACCTTCGCCTTTGCCATCGCCCGCGCGATTGTCGCCGGCAAGATCTCCAACCAGCGGCGCCTGCTGGTGCGGGCTCAGCAAACCCTTGCCGAGGACCTCATTGCCCAGGAACTACTGGCCTTGCGTCATCGCATTCGCGATGCCCGGCGGGCCCGCGACCGGGAGGAGCTCCTCGGCGTGGAGGGGGCGGCGGCGGCCAGTTACTTTCGCGCCTTTGGTCGGGCCATCAAGAACCCGCTGTTCAGTTTTTCTGGGCGCACGCGCCGGCCACCCCGCGACCCTGTCAATGCCTGCCTCTCCTTCGGCTACGCCCTCGCCGGCACCTTGCTCGACGGCGATGTCACCGCCGCCGGCCTCGACCCCATGTTCGGTGCCTTCCACCAGCCTTCCTACGGTCGGCCCTCTCTGGCCCTGGACCTGCTCGAAGAGTTTCGGCCGGTCCTCGTCGATGCCCTGGTCCTGCGCCTCGTCAACCGGCGGCAGCTGGTCCCGGCCGACTTTGCCTCTCCCGCCGAGGCGCTCGGGCAGGATCAGCTGGCCGCCGAGAGCAACGACCTCGACGGCGCCGTCTACCTTGCCAGCACGGGTCGCAAGGTATTTCTGGCCGAGTTCTTGCGTCGCCTGCGGGAGGAGGCCTATTACCCCACTGGCGGTGGCCGTTACTCCTATCGGGACATCATGCGTCACCAGGTCTACCACCTCGCCCGCGTCATCAAGGGCGAGGACACCACCTACGTGCCTTTCGAGATGCGCTGATGCTCTACGTCGTCCTCGCCTACGACATTGCCGACGACCGGAGGAGGGATCGTCTGGCGAGGTTGCTCACCGACTACCTGGTGCGGGTGCAGGAGAGCGTCTTCGAGGGGCACCTAGGCGACCGTCGGCACGCCGCCATGCTGGAAGCCGTCGCCGACGTCATCGATCAGCGCTTCGACAACGTTCGGGTGTATACTCTCTGTCAGCGATGCCGGTCGACCGTCCAGACTCTCGGGATAGCCGTACAACCAGCCAGTTCCGAGGAAGACGCAGTTCTTTGAAAAGTTGCAAGCCCTCTGCCATTCTGGCGCGATCGCCGAAGGCCTTTGGCATCATGGACCTATGCTTCCCGCGCGGCATTCGTCCGCAGGAGACGAAGTCTATGGGTTCGCTGGACTTCGTCATCCTGCGACCGAACGCGGTCGCGGCGTCCAATATCGGCCCGGGTGATTCGCATAGTCCCGGCCCGAACCCGAAACCCGCCAGGTGGTTGGAAAAGGGCAAAAAAAAACCCTGCCTCGCTCAGAAGAGGATTAAGACCTTCTCCACGCCTCCGTCAGCGGTCGGACGTTCTACCGAAAAAAAACCCTGCCTCGCTCAGAAGAGGATTAAGACGTTGACCTGCCGGCCGTTCAGCGTGACCTGGCGGTATTAAAAAAAACCCTGCCTCGCTCAGAAGAGGATTAAGACGAGGGCACGGATGTGCCCACAGCGTGAGCGTGTTATAGAAAAAAAACCCTGCCTCGCTCAGAAGAGGATTAAGACGTCACTTCCACCTTTCCGCCGCACCCGTCGCAGATAAAAAAAACCCTGCCTCGCTCAGAAGAGGATTAAGACAAGAGGAGCTCTTCGCTAGGGAGCTCTTCAAAAGTCAAAAAAAACCCTGCCTCGCTCAGAAGAGGATTAAGACGAGATCCCCGAGGTTGATGTTGGTTGCGGTTGCTTGGGAAAAAAAACCCTGCCTCGCTCAGAAGAGGATTAAGACGGCCAGGATAAGGTCTTGTACCATTGTTTTCCTTTCAAAAAAAACCCTGCCTCGCTCAGAAGAGGATTAAGACCTTTTTTGCATGCTGTTCATTTCTCCTCCTTTTTGGAAAAAAAACCCTGCCTCGCTCAGAAGAGGATTAAGACCTCCACCAGGCTGTACCGAGGCCCGCCACCGAGGCGGGCAAAAAAAACCCTGCCTCGCTCAGAAGAGGATTAAGACTAGGAGCCCATGAGGCGGCCATCTCCCCCGTCTATGACAAAAAAAACCCTGCCTCGCTCAGAAGAGGATTAAGACAGGCGGTCGATCGAGCGCCAGCCGGCGACCTCGGGCGCAAAAAAAACCCTGCCTCGCTCAGAAGAGGATTAAGACGGCCCGGCCACAGTGCGGACACTCGGTTTCCGAGCGCCGAAAAAAAACCCTGCCTCGCTCAGAAGAGGATTAAGACATGCGTAGACCGCCGCCTCCGACACCTCCTCCGCCGCAAAAAAAACCCTGCCTCGCTCAGAAGAGGATTAAGACACTGTGACGGGGCCACAGAAGGCGCCGTGGCAGTCACGAAAAAAAACCCTGCCTCGCTCAGAAGAGGATTAAGACTCCCGCCGCCGTGTCCGGCGGCGGCGGGTGGGCGCTTAAAAAAAACCCTGCCTCGCTCAGAAGAGGATTAAGACTCGGATTGCTGCCTTTTCGCCATTTCCTCCCCTTTCCGAAAAAAAACCCTGCCTCGCTCAGAAGAGGATTAAGACGCCGCACTGTGACGGGGCCACAGAAGTCGCACGTGGCAAAAAAAACCCTGCCTCGCTCAGAAGAGGATTAAGACGCAATCACCTTATCCTCGCCGGCCGCCGACAACCGCCAAAAAAAACCCTGCCTCGCTCAGAAGAGGATTAAGACCATCGAGGGCCGCCTCGCGGATACGTCGCACCCATTCGAAAAAAAACCCTGCCTCGCTCAGAAGAGGATTAAGACAAAAAAAAGATAGTCCCGCCGCCGTGTCCGGCGGCGGCGGGTGGGCGCAAAAAAAACCCTGCCTCGCTCAGAAGAGGATTAAGCCAGCCGATCCCACCTAGAAACAAAAAACCTCCCCCGCTCAAAAAAAACCCTGCCTCGCTCAGAAGAGGATTAAGCCGCCGCACCGCCTCGCGGTAGCGGCGCTCTCGCTCCGCAAAAAAAACCCTGCCTCGCTCAGAAGAGGATTAAGCCACGTAGGAGCCCATGAGGCGGCCATCGCCCCTGTCTAAAAAAAAACCCTGCCTCGCTCAGAAGAGGATTAAGCGTTTCTGCCCCGGGCACTACTCACCGGGGCTTTTCGCTAAAAAAAACCCTGCCTCGCTCAGAAGAGGATTAAGCGTACCAATGGCATTGGCAGAGGTATTCTTCCGGGACCGAAAAAAAACCCTGCCTCGCTCAGAAGAGGATTAAGCGGAGATGCCGGACGACTTGGCCTCCACACCAAGCTCGTAAAAAAAACCCTGCCTCGCTCAGAAGAGGATTAAGCGCTCCAGACCCACACACACAACCACTCAAGCATCTTCAAAAAAAACCCTGCCTCGCTCAGAAGAGGATTAAGCGGGGGGCAAAAAAGTCAGACCTTTAGTTGGGGCCTGACGTAAAAAAAACCCTGCCTCGCTCAGAAGAGGATTAAGCGCGCGCGCCGCCCAAAATAAACGTTGACCTTCTATTTTTTAAAAAAAACCCTGCCTCGCTCAGAAGAGGATTAAGCGGGCGATTGCCTCCAGCGACAGGCCCACGGGGCGGATGCAAAAAAAACCCTGCCTCGCTCAGAAGAGGATTAAGCGGGGCGGCGACTGCGCCGTCGTTCCCATAACCGCTGGAAAAAAAACCCTGCCTCGCTCAGAAGAGGATTAAGCGGCGAACGCGTGGGAGAACAAACCGAACCTCCACCACCTTAAAAAAAACCCTGCCTCGCTCAGAAGAGGATTAAGCGGCCAACGCACGCGCGGCTCTACCTATCTGTGATTCTTAAAAAAAACCCTGCCTCGCTCAGAAGAGGATTAAGCGAGTCGGCCGATAGCGCCATGCTATCGGCCGACTCCAAAAAAAAACCCTGCCTCGCTCAGAAGAGGATTAAGCGCCTTGGCGCGAATCGCATCCCACGCCTCGCGCGACGGAAAAAAAAACCCTGCCTCGCTCAGAAGAGGATTAAGCGCCCCCAGCGGGGGGGCAAAAAAGTCAGGCCTTTAGTTGAAAAAAAACCCTGCCTCGCTCAGAAGAGGATTAAGACCTCGCCGCCCCACGGCATCAGGAGACGGCGCAGGGCGAAAAAAAACCCTGCCTCGCTCAGAAGAGGATTAAGACGAGGCAGCACCCGGGGTCAGTGCACCCGTTATCTAGAAAAAAAACCCTGCCTCGCTCAGAAGAGGATTAAGACATGGCGCCTTGCGCCCATTCCAGTGCGATGGGAAGCAAAAAAAACCCTGCCTCGCTCAGAAGA
>JABRVY010000448.1:0-1816 GCA_039961755.1 Acidobacteriota bacterium
GAGCATGGGACCACCGGCGCCCCCGCCAGCGGCCCCCCTGCCAGCGCCTCCCGCACCTCCTCGGCGACCAGCTCGACGAGGTCCGGGTCCACCAGGTCCACCTTGGTGAGCGCCACCACCCCCCCGGCCACGCCGAGGAGGTCCAGGACATCGAGGTGCTCCCGGGTCTGCGGCATGACCCCCTCGTCGGCGGCCACCACCAGCAGGGCGCGGTCGATGCCGCCGGCGCCGGCGATCATGGTGTGCACCAGGCGCTCGTGCCCCGGCACGTCAATGAAGGAGATCTCCAGCTCTGGCGGAAGGTCCGGCATGGGCGCGAACCCCAGCACCAGGGTGATGCCCCGCCGCTTCTCCTCGGGCAGGCGGTCGCAGTTCACCCCGGTGAGGGCGGCGATGAGGGCCGTCTTGCCGTGGTCGATATGGCCGGCGGTGCCGAAGATGACGCTCTGCACCGGGGCAGTGTACCCCGGGGCGAAGGAGGCCGGTCAGTGCCCGCGAGGACCGTTCTGCTAGTATCGTCGCCGGCCATGGGAGCAGCACAGTTGACGCCGGGGGCCCACCTGCTGCTGTGGGTGTTTCCCCTCCTCCTCTCCCTCTTCGCCGTGGCTTCCCACCTCTGGCGGAGGCGGCCGTGAGCGGCGCCGTGGCCGCGGTGCTGGTGCTTTATGTGGCAGCGCTGCTGTTCATCGCCTGGCGGGCCCAGCGGCGCACCCACGGCGGGGAGGACTTCCACCTGGCCGGTCGCTCCCTGGGGCCCTGGGCGGCGGGGATCTCCTCCACCGCCTCCTCCGAGTCCGGGTGGGTGACCCTGGGGGCGGTGGGCATGACCTACGTGCACGGCATCTCCGGCCTGTGGTACGCCCCGGGGTGCCTGCTGGGCTACCTGATCAATCTGTACGTCGTGGCGCCACGCCTGCGCCAGCTCTCCCTCGAGCAGCGCTCCCTCACCCTGGCGGATGTCCTGAGCCGCCGCTGGGGGGACCCCCGGCACGTGGTGCGCCTCACCGCCGTGGCCATCGTGGTGGCCAGCATGATGACCTACGTGGCGGCGCAGATGACGGCCGCGGGCAAGGCCATCGAGTCCACCCTGGGGATCGGGGCCCTTTCCCTGGGCGGCCTGGAGCTCTCCCCCTACGCCCTCGGGGTGCTGGTGGGTGCCTTGGTGATCACCGCGGTGACGGCGCTGGGGGGGTTCCGTTCGGTGGCCTGGACGGACCTGTTCCAGGGGCTGCTGATGGCCGCCGCGCTGGTTGCCCTGCCGCTGTACGCGGTGGCGAGCCTGGGAGGTTTCGGCGCCCTGTGGAGCGGCCTGGCCGCCGCCAACCCGCACTTCCTCTCGGCCACCGGGGGGATGGTGGGGTCGGCTCTGTTGGGCTTCATCGTCGGCGAGCTGGGAATCGGCCTCGGCTACCCGGGCATGCCCCACGTGGTGACCCGCTACATGGCGGCGCGCTCCGAGGAGGACCTGCGCCGCATGCGCCTGATCGGGGTGCTGTGGGGGGTGGCGGTGTTCTACGGCGCCGGCCTGGTGGGTCTGGCGGCGCGGGTGATGGTCCCGGCCCTGCCGGACCCGGAACAGGGCCTGATGGTGGTGGCCATGCGCCTGCTCCCCCCCGCCCTGGCGGGACTCATGCTGGCGGCGGTGATTTCGGCCATCCTCTCCACCGTCTCGTCCCAGCTGCTGGTGGCCGCCTCCTCGGTCTCCTACGACGTGGTGGAAGGGGTGCTGGGTCGCCACCCCGACGAGCAACGGTCCCTCCGCCTGGGCCGCCTCACGGTGGCGGGGGTCGGGGTGGCGACCCAGCACCCCTTCCAC
>JABRVY010000449.1:0-2464 GCA_039961755.1 Acidobacteriota bacterium
CCGCCCCCGACGAGCCCGCCGTGGTCATCTACACCTCCGGCACCACCGGCGAGCCCAAGGGGGTGATCCTCACCCACCGCAACATCCTGGGCACCCTGGAGGCGGTGGTGGCGGCGTTCGGCGACATTTCCGCGCTGCGCCTCAACCTCTCCTTCCTGCCCCTGGCCCACGCCCTGGAGCGCATCGCCGGTCACTTTCTCCCCCTGGTGCAGGGCAATACCATCGCCTACGCCCGCTCCCTGGACACCCTGGCGGAGGACTTCCGCGCCGTGCGCCCCGACTTTGCCGTGGCGGTGCCGCGGGTGTTCGAGAAGGTGCACGCCCGCATCCACACCCAGGTGCGCGGCAAGCCCGCCCCGGCCCGGGCCCTCTTCCGCTGGGCGGTGGGGGTGGGCGTGGAGCGCTCCTTGCGGCTGGAGCGGGGCCAGCCCATCCCCCCTTCCCTGGCGGCCCGGTACGCCGCCGCCGACCTGCTGGTCTTCCGTGCCATCCGCGCCCGTCTGGGGGGCCGCCTGCGCCTCTTCGTGTCGGGCGGAGCGCCCCTGGCTGCCGACATCGCCCGCTTCTTCCACGCCGCCGGCATCCTGGTGTGCGAGGGGTGGGGGGCCACCGAGACCTCGGCCCCCTCCACCTGGAACACCCCCGCCGCCTACCGCTTCGGCTCGGTGGGGCGGCCCCTGCCCGGGGTGGAGGTGCGCCTGGACGCCGATGGGGAGCTGCAGGTGCGGGGGGTCAACGTCTTCCCCGGCTACCTGGACAACCCCGAGGCCAACGCCGAGGCGTTCACCCCCGACGGCTTCTGGCGCTCGGGGGACATCGGCCGGGTGGATGAGGAGGGGTTTTACTACATCACCGACCGCAAGAAGGAGCTCATCATCACCGCCGGGGGCAAGAACATCGCCCCCCAGAAGCTCGAGAACCTGCTGCGCCAGCGCCCGCTGATCTCCCACTGCCTGGTGCACGGCGATCGGCGCCCCTACGTGGTGGCGCTGCTCACCGTCGACCGGGCGGCGCTGGCGGCGGCCCACCCGGAGCTGGCCGATGCCTCTCCGGAGGACGAGCGGCTGCGCCGCCTCCTCGAAGCCGAGGTGGCCGAGGTCAACCGCCAGCTGGCCCGCTTCGAGCAGATCAAGAAGTTCCGGGTGCTGCCCGGCGAGTTCACCGCCCAGGGGGGGGAGCTTTCCCAGTCCCTGAAGCTCAAGCGGCGGGTGGTGGAGGAGCGCCACCGCCCGCTGCTGGAGACCATGTACGGGGACCGACCCGAGTGAGGCCATCCACTTCTCCTCCCTCTGGAACGCCGACGCTGGCCGAGCTCATGCGCTCCCTGCCCCGGCGCCTCCACCCTGGCGCCACCCGCGGGTGGGCAGCCACCTTCCACTTTGTTTTCTCCCACAGCGGGCAGCCGGAGTGGACGGTGCGCCTGGACGGGGAGAGCTGCACGGTGACGGAGGGCCTGAACGGTCGCCCCGACTGCGTGGTGGAGACCAGCGAGTCCACCTTCCTGGGCATCGCCGCGGGCACCATCAACCCCCAGACCGCCTTCCTCCTGCGGCGGGTGAAGGTCTCCCATCCGGGGCCGATGATGAAGCTCCTGAAGGCGCTGCGCGTCCAGGGGGGGGAACCAGAGGCTGCCGCCCCCGGCTCCCAGGTGGCTCCCCCGGCATCCACCCCGGCGGCGGCGCTCCCGCTCGCCAACGTTGTCGTGCTGGACTGCACCCGCATGCTCCCCGGGGCGGTGCTGGCCCGGCACCTTCTCGAGCTGGGCGCCCGGGTCATCAAGGTGGAGGAGCCGGGGGGGGACCCCCTGCGCCACGCCCCTCCCCTGGTGGACGGGGTGGGGGCCGGATTCGCCACCTTTTACCGGGGTGCCCGGTCGGTGGAGCTGGACCTGCGCACCCCCGCCGGCGCCGACGCCCTGCGCCGTCTGGCCCGGAAGGCCGACGTGCTGGTGGAGAGCTTCCGCCCCGGCACCCTGGCGCGCTGGGGGGTGGACCTCGCCGCCCTGCGCGCCGCCCACCCGGCCCTCATCACCTGCTCCTTAAGCGGCTACGGCGAAGGGGACGTCCGCCCCGCCCACGACCTCAACGCCATCGCCAGCTCTGGCCTGCTCTCCCTGCTCGGGGAGGGCCTGCCGAGGGTCCTGCTGGCCGACGTGGCGGCGGGGATGCTGGCCGCCACCGGCATCCTGGCGGCGCTGGTGGGGCGGGCCAGGAGTGGACGCGGGGGCCACGTGGAGCAGCCCCTGGCCGCCGCTCTGCGGCCCTTTCTCGCCCAGCCCGCCGCCGACCTCGCCGCCGGGGGCGAGGGCCTCATCGCCACCCACCTCTCCGGCGCCTGCCCCGCCTATCGCCGCTACCGCTGCGGGGACGGGAGGGAGCTGGCGGTGGCGGCGGTGGAGCCCAAGTTCTGGCAGGCGTGGGTGGAGCTGCTCGGGCTGCCCCACCTGGCGGGGGTGGGACTGGAC
>JABRVY010000450.1:0-1105 GCA_039961755.1 Acidobacteriota bacterium
TCATCGTGCCGCCGCTGCTCCTCCACCGTCCGTTCGGGGGCAGCAGCCACCGCCGCGCCGGTGGCTGCTGCCCCCGAACGGACGGTGGAGGAGCAGCGGCGGCACGATGAGGCGCGCCGCTTCGCCCGGCTCCTGGTGTCCGAAATCCGCCTCTACAACGAACAGGCGGTCCAGGACGGCAAGGTGAACAGGGATATCTACCAGCGCCTGAAGGATGATATCGATCGCTCGCGAGAGATGTACGAGCAGCGGGTGCCGGCAGAAATCCGCAGCACGACCAACTATTTCTTCGAGGAGCTGGTGCGTACGCTGGCGGACGGTGATCCGGACGCTCTGGGCCTGTAGGCTGTCCAGACCGGCTTCGGGGATCCTGACGCTCGTCCTGGCGCTGGCCGCCTGCGGTGCGGCACCGCAGGCGCCGCCGTCGTTCTCGACAGTGGAGTCCGGTAGCACCCCCCGCGAGAGGGCGCACGCCTTTCTCCGGGTGGCGTTGGCCGGACCTGCCGAGGAGCGCGCCCCGGCTGCCCTCCTGTGGGGATTGTCGGCGTGTGAGGCCGACTCCCCGGCCTCGGCGGTAACGGCCTTTGCTCTCGCCAGGCCCCGGGACGGCGCGGCGTTTCTGGCGGCGGCTCGCCTGGAGGCCGCCCTGGAGCGCTCGACGGCGCCCGCTCCCCTGTGGCAGCGGGCCGCCCGGGCCCCCTGGCTGCCCGAAGCGGTTGCCGTGCGGCTGCTCCTCAAAGGGGCGGAAGGGGTGGCCCGCCAGGGTGACGCCGCCGGGGCTCGGGAACTGCTGCCAGCCGTCGAGCTGGTCGATGAGGCGGAGCGCTGGCGCTGGTGGGGGGTGCGGGCGCTGCTGGGGCAGCAGGAGTGGGAGGAAGCGTGCCGCGCCGTGGTGCGAGAGGCGCCCGAGCGGTTCTCTGCCGTGTGTCAGGGCGAGTCGCTGGCGACCTGGACCCGCGATTTCAGGGAGGCTGACTGGGCCCGGCAGGCGCAGGCCTGGCTGCGGGCCCGGCGGAACGCCGAGGCCCTCGAGGCCGCGGGCCGCGCCGGGCGGGCGGGCGCCGAGGTGGGAGCGCGGGCCGCGCTGGCCCTGCGGCGCCCCGAG
>JABRVY010000451.1:0-8687 GCA_039961755.1 Acidobacteriota bacterium
GGTGACGGTGCTGGCGGGGCGGGACGAGAGGGGGGCGCAGGTGCGCGTGCTCATCGCCAACCAGGCCTCCCCGGCGGTGGCCTACCGCCTGCGTTTGGATCCCTGGCCGGAGCGCTTCTCATACACGGTGCACGAGATTGCCGACGCCCACCCGTGCGAACCGGGGCGCTGCGAGGCAGCCGTGGTGGCCCGGGGGGACGAGCGGGACCTCGTGGGTGACGCCCTGGAGGTGCCGCTGCCCTCCCCTGGGGTGCATCTGGTCTCCATCACGGTCCACACTGACGCTCCTCGCTCTCCTCGCCGCCACCTGGGACCTGGACGGTGAGCAGGAGGTCGCCGCGCCCTTGGCCTAGGGGTCCGGCTCCACGCCCCGGGGACGGCGCCCTCGTCTGCGGGAGGGGTGAGGCCGTGGAGCGGGTCCGCCGGCCCCCCTTTGGGCGCTCGACCGGGTGACGCGGATCAGTGGCGCGGGAGCTTTCGCCACGCGAATGTTGCATTTTTCGACCAACTTTCTAAATTTGTAAGTCAGACCTGCGGCCCCTTGACCGCCCGCAGAGGGAGGTGCGTGATGCTTCACACCCGCCTTCTTTCCGCGCTCTTCTGGGGGGTGGGGTTGGCTCTGACTGCCTGGAGCGCCAGCCCTTGTCTCGCCGGGACAACGATCATCAAGGTGGAGACGGAGGGCCACGGAGCGATCCTGGGGGCCGGCGATCCGCCCACCTGCAACCTCAACGGCGCCGTGGTCTGGGACGGCCACCGCTGGGTGGTCAACGCCACGTGGGCGCACAAGTACTTCGTCGATGTTCGCACCGGACAGCGACTGAAAAGCTATACGGTGGTGGAGTTTGCCGGGACGGAGCCGACCGGCCTGGTGCATACTGAGCCCGACTTTTCAGTCTTTCGCACCCACGTGGCGCCCGACCCCTCGAGGCCTGGCGTGCTGGGGGTGCGGTACCTCATTCGCGACCCCCACAACGACAAGGAGTACATTCTTCAATCGGTGCCCTTCGGGGCGGTGGGGCGGGCGCGGCTCGACGTGTTCTTTGAGAACTTCGGTTCCACGGTCCAGACCACGGCGATTCGCGGCGGCGGACAGTGGCTGACCTACCCCATGCGGGCCCAGCAGGCCGCCACCCAGCCGCTGCGCGGGGCCGAGCGCTCCGGAGAACTGGCCACGGCGGGGGGGTGGTACTTCTTCGACCTGGGCGGGGGTGCCGACATGGGCGGCCTCTCCCTCGAGCTGCTCATGGTGCCGGGGGACCCGGCCGGCGTGCAGGTGGGCGGCGGGGTGATAGGCCGCTTCAGCCTCAAGTGGATGGACGGGTCGGGCGCGTTGCACGAGCTGCGGTTCTCGCCGGCGCTGGTGACGCCGCAGCCGGCGACGGAGCCCGCGTCGTTTGCGGGGGTGGCGCGGACGACTGGCGCCAACGCCACCCGCTGGCACTCCGAGGCGGTGCTCCACAACCCCACGGCGGCGCCGGTCGACGCCGGCCTGGAACTGCGCGCCCGCGACAGCGGCGCGCTGGTGGCCACCCGCACCCTCACCCTCCCCGCCGGGGCCACGGTGCGCATCCCCGACCTCTATACCGAGCTGGGCGCCCCCGACGGCGCCGGGCTGTTGCGCCTGGGCGGCGGAGCCCGGGCGTGGGTGCGCACCTTCAACCAGGGCAGCGGGGGGACCTTCGGCCAGGACGTCCCGGCGGTGAATCCCACCGCGGCGCTACCTCCGGGGGTGTTCCGGGTGTTTCCCGTGTCCACCCCGGCGGATGTCGCCCGGGAGTTCCGCTCCAACCTGCTGCTCACCAACTTCAGCGAGGCCGACGCGGTGTGCACCATCGCCTCCGGCGGCGCCACCCGCACCGTCTCGGTGGCCGCCGGCGCCTATCGCCAGGTGGGCGGCGTGGGGGCCTTCCTCGGCCTCTCGCCGGGGGTGGCCGTCATCACCGTCACCTGTGACCGCCCCTGGGCGGCCACCGTGTCCACCATCGA
Source organism: Acidobacteriota bacterium (assembly GCA_039961755.1). Classification (GTDB taxonomy): domain Bacteria; phylum Acidobacteriota; class Thermoanaerobaculia; order Thermoanaerobaculales; family Thermoanaerobaculaceae; genus CALEVZ01. The sequence goes on from JABRVY010000451.1 coordinate 1,990, forward strand.
CCCGGTGCTGGGGGACCCCACCACGGTGCGGGGGGCGGCGCCCGAGCCCCACACCCTGCAGCGCTTCGCCGGAGTGGCCTCGGTCTCCGGCGCGGGGGGCACCCAGTGGCGCTCGGAGGTGGTGCTCTACAACGTGCTCGAGGAGGCCACCGATGCCAACCTGGCGCTGTCACCCATCCGCGCCAAGGACCCCACCCACAGGACCACCCTGCGGCTCGCCAGGCGGGAGGTCCGTCGCGTGCCCGACCTCTACGCCGCCCTGGGAGCGCCCGCCGGCAGCGGCCTGCTGACCGTCAAGGGCGCCGTGCTGGCCTGGGTGCGGACCTTCAACCAGGGCGCTTCGGCCACCTTCGGCCAGGACGTGCCGATGCTCCCAGCCTCCGGCACCAGGCCCGGGGTGGAGGTCCTCTTCCCCGTGTCCACGCCAGCCGACATCGCCCGCCAGCCGCGCTCCAACCTGCTACTGTACAACTACGAGGGGCGCGACACCACGGTCACCGTGCGGTCCGGGACGGTCAGCAGGACGGTGGTGCTCGCCCCCGGGGTGTACGACCAGGTGAACAACGTCGGAGCCTGGCTGGGTCTGCCCCCCGGGTGGGGCTCGGTGACCGTGTCCGCCGACGGGTTCTGGGTGGGGACAGTCTCCACCGTGGATGCCCCCCTGGGCGACCCCACCACGGTCCTGGGCCTGGTGCGCTGAAGGTAGCAGACGCGGCCACCCTGGCGATCCGAAGTTCAGCGACGCAGTGCCTGTGCCCGTGGCCGTGCCCCTGGGTGCGCGGGCCTCCGGCCCGCCTTCACGGCCGGTGCGATTTGCCTCGGCCGGCCCGCTGTCCGTGTCCGTGACGGTGTCGGTGACCGTGTCGGTGCCGGTGTCTCCAGGGCGGCGTGGCCTCGTGGTGTTCTCAAAGCGCGGGTAGCGCCCGGGGGCGGGCGCTGTCAAGGGCAAGCCGCCCTGCGGGCGGTCGCCTTCGGCGCCCCTGTGACAGCGCCCGCCCCGGTCGCTCTCGAGGCTCGCATGAACACCACTCGGACCACGCCGCCCCCGTCGACCCCGAAGCACTCGCTCACCGCCCACGAGCTGGCCCTCGAGGCCGCGGGCACCGCCGTCGCCCTGGCCCTCGGGCTGCCGGCGCCACTCCGGACGTTGGCGGATCAGCTCATCCGAGCCGCCTCCTCGGTGCCGGCGAACCTGGCCGAGGGGGCCGGCCGGGCCGGGCGGGACCGCCTCCACCACTGGCGCATCGCCTACGCCTCGGCGCTGGAGGCCGACAGCCACCTGCGGCTGTTGCTCCGCGCCGGTGCGGTGGACGCCGCCGCAGCGCAGCGCGCCATCGACGTTTTCGACCGCGTCCGAGCGCTCACCTGGAGGCTGATCCACCCGCGCCGGTGACCGTGTCCGTGACCAAGTCCGTGCCCGTGCCCCTGGGTGCGCGGGCCTCCGGCCCGCCTTCACGGCCGGTGCGGGCTTGACACGGCCAGAGCGGTACCCGTGTCGCTGACCGTGTCCGTGACCGCGTCCGTGATCGTGACCGTGTCTGTGCGTGTAGGTGCAAGCAGATCAGACAGCTGCCGCATCGGGCGAATTCATGGCCACCTTCGTTTCATCCTCGTCGAGCCCACCGAACCGCCTTTGCAGCCGTCTGGAAGTGGCCAACGTCCGATCGGCCTCTCGAGCTGCTGTACCGGAAAGACTGATAGAATTGTCACAGGTGCCACTTCATGGGTGGGTCACACTCCCTCGCGTGCCCGGCGCAGCTTGAGAGTCTCGAACAGCTCGCCGCGACCGAACGCGACGCCACGACGCCCGAGCTCAAGCAGCGACTAGCAGAGATGAACGCTCAGGAGCTGGACGAGCTGGACGAGTACCGACGGCAACTCAGCCACGCAGTCGAAGAAGGGTCAGACTCATTGATCAAGGAGCACGAATTCTTCTCCAGCACAATAAACGGCTCATTCGTCAACGGCCGAGAAGGAAAGAGCCACCTCGCCACGGGACGATTACGCAAGAGACTGGCAGCATCTCTCTTAACCGCGTTAATCCCCACCGCAGCCGCCATCAGCGACGGGCTGAGCGCGTACGCGCAGCAGGCGCCCGACACCCAGACGATCGATGGCGTCACCGCCGAGAACCCAGTCCACCGCACTGTGGCGTCAACGCCGCGAAGGCACCTCGGCCGCCCCGCTCCGGACCCGATTACGCGCGCCGACTATGTCGTGCCGCTCGAGGGCGACAACCGGGAGGTGCGGCTCGTCCTCGCGAACGTTGACCCGAATGTCGTGAACGTCAAGGTGTACACGGACGCTGACAAGGTGCATCCGCAGCAGCTGGTGCTGGCGCCGGGCGAGTCGAAGACGCTGGTGCCGGCTGGTGGGCTCGCCGGCTTCATCACGGTCGAGGGCGCGTCGGACGCGGCGAACGTGATCGGCATCGCGCGGCACGCCCACGTCGTGAACGGCAAGGCCGTCTCGGAGACGGTGCCGTTTGTTCCGGTAGGCCACGCAGCACTCGGCGTGGAGCGGTCCTACGCGCCCGCACCCCTCGTCCCCGGGCGGCTCGGCGAGGCGGGCACCACGGCGCAAGGCTACTGGCTCTGCAGCGTCGACCACAATACCGGCTCGGAAGTGGGGCTCGCCCACAATTCAGGAACCATCTACCCGGACCACGTCACGCGTCACTTTCTCGCCCCGTGGAGCGTGGTCTACGTCCCGGACGTGCTTGCAGAGCTGAACGTCGTCGGGATCAGCAAAGGACAACTCCTCTTCCAACCAACCGCGCCCGGCATCATCGCGGTCACCACGCTCAGAGAGAACAACAGCGGCGACCACTCGACGTTGATGGCGCTGTCGAAGCGGCTCGCCGAGGACAAGTTCACGATGCCGATCATCCGGCACCTGACGAGCGGGCCGTTCGCGCAGTACACGGACATCAGCGTGATCAACCCGGACGCGAGCCCCCTGCAGCAATACTTCGGCGCTGCGTACCAGCCGCGCGGCGTGAGCGGCACGCCGACCGATAGCGGCGGCAGGCAGCTCTTCGCCCTCACCCACTACTTGTTCGACGACGCGATCCAGACGTTCTTCGGCCACAACGACAACCCGCCAGACATGGAGGGGAGCGCTCCCGGGCACAATGAAGCCACGATGCTCGTCTGGAACCGGATCCGGACAGCGATGCCGCACGGCGACGTCGGCGCCGCGTACCCCGTCATCCACTACCGGGACATGTGCGGCACGAAGAACGAGTACCAGTGCAACCTGATCGGGCTCGACGGCAACGCCACGATCGGCCTGCATAATCGGAGCCCGGTCCCCACGACGGTGAAGCTCGAAGCCATCACCGACGCAGGCATCATCGCGAGCACCCAACACGTCACGCTCGGAACGTACGAGAACCGAGAACTCGAAGGCGTCATCCCCAGCAACCTGACAAACGCACGCGTACGCCTCACCGTCATCAGGAGCGGCGTGTACGGCGATGACAGCATCGACCGGTTCGCCGCGTGGGCAACCACGCCAGGCGCCGACGGCGACGAAGACTACCAAGCAGCAAAACAAGTACCGGGATCACTTGCGGACGCTGTCGATCGCTACATCACATTCTGGAAGCCCAATGCTAATTATCAGTTCTGGGTTTCGAACACGGAATACCGTCGTATGATCAACGGCTCTTCCAAGACGCCAAGTTTTCTCGATCCGCTTGTCGATGCCATCTACAACGGAAGTAGTAATACTCCGCCGCCCAAGGCCATTATTCGCGCATCACTCATCGAGGAAGTGAACGGCATCTACGACCCAAGGACGGATAGTGAGCTGATCACCGACGCCGACCCTGTGGTCTTGGTGCCTGCTGTGCCTTCGATGGATCGACTCATTCAACCCGACGGAGGGGCGCTTCGGATTCGATTGACGGTGTCAGGCGAACAGAACGTGCGCGCTGTTTTCTTGGAAGCTCTTCGAGCACAGATTCTTGCTTTCCCCGGTGAGTACGGGGTGGCGGTCGGTGTTGCACCAGCAGATGGTCGCAACCCGACCTGGACAACGCAAGACCTGAATTAGGACTGCAACCCCCTGCTACCGCCCTTTTCTTGCCGGGGTTGAGGCACGGCGACCATTCGCGTATCGAGCAACCACTCATTCATGTTCTTCACAAGTCACAATCTTTAAATAGCCTCATCGCGGTGTCGGGTCTATATGGGAGAGAGGTGGATCATTCTTTCGCTCCTTGTTCTCGGCCTTTCCTTGCTCTTTGGAACGAACGTTGTTAGTGCCGCCTGCATGGGTTGCCTTGGAGGTGTGTGTAACGGCCAATGTGAGCCAGGCGAATATCCCGACTACTGCTCTGATTGCTTAGGGGCCGCGGTTTGTGGCGATCAGCGGTGTGAATTGGCTAAAGGCGAGAACTGTTTTTCGTGTCCGGCGGATTGCGGGTGCCCCGCCACGGACCTGTGCGCGCCGCAGGTCTGCACGTACGGCGGCGGCTCCATCTACTACTGCAGAACCACGTACGTCGAGTGCGACGACAACAACCCCTGCACCACCGACTCGTGCAACCCCCAGACCGGGCAATGCACGTACACCAACCTGCAATCCAACACTCCCTGCGGCACCGGCAAGGTCTGCGATGAGAACGGCAATTGCGTCAACACGTGCGCGACGAACCAGGGCGTCTGCTCGTCGAACCCGAGCGGGTGCACCAGCATCACGGGCTACTGCGCCGCACCCAAAACGTGCTATTCGTGCCCGAACCAGTGCAGCAACGGCGACTGGCAGTGCGAAGCAGGCACGCCGGCGCGGGAACGAGGATGCACGTACGACCAGGAAACGAAACGATGGATCTGGCCGCCATGGACGACGTGCGCGCAAGGAATGGTGTGCGTCAACACCCGGTGCAGCTACCCGACGCAGTGCGCGAACCCGGCAGGCACGCCGGGAGCCTCGATCTGCAGCGGCAACAAGAAACGATTCTGCACCGCCACCGCGCCGCCGTCGTGGCGCGATATCGTTCCGCCCGGGTGACGGTGTCCGTGACCGTGTCCGTGACCGTGTCCGTGCCCGTGACCGTGTCCGTGCCCGTGATCGTAACGGTGTGGCCGGGATGCCCCGCAGGGCGACGGCGGCGAGCGTGGGCGCGAGCAGCGTGGGGCACCACTGGAGATTTTCGTAGCTCCCGCCGCCGCCGTGACCGCCCTTGCTTCTTCTCTGCTAGAATAAATCTATGGAGAGTAATGGCTTCCTCTTCGGACGGGAGAGCGAAATGCGGCAGCTCCTGCACTGGCGTAGCGGGGCGCTGAAACGCTACGAGGGCTGGAGCAGGGGGGGGCCCAGCGCGCTGGACGCGGCCGCCACGCTGGCCTGTCTGGGGTTCCTCTGGGAGCTCCTCCCCCCGGAAACCCGGCAGCGCCCGGTCGACACGGCCGGGGTGGCGACCATGCATCGCCTGCTGGCGGGCTTCACGAGTCGGCAGTGACGGCTCTGGAACGGTGCCTGGCCGCGCTGGTGGCGCGCCTGGAGGAGATGAGGTTCCCCTACATGGTTATCGGTGGCCTGGCCAATGCGGTGTGGGGGGTGCCGCGGGCCACGCTGGACATGAACGTGACCGTATGGGCGGAGGAGGAGCGCTGGCCGCAACTGCTGGCAGGCCTGGAAGGTCAGTTCATTCCCCTGGTGGCGGATGCCCTGGCCTTCGCCCGCGAAACACGGGTGCTGCCGCTGGAGTTCGGCGAAGGGGTGCGGGTGGACCTCATCCTCGCCCTGTTGCCCTTTGAGCGCGAGGCCATCCATCGGGCGGTGGCGGTTTCTATGGCGGGCACGGTGGTGCGGGTGGCGACGGCCGAGGACCTGATTCTCATGAAAGTCATCTCTCGGCGCCCTCGGGATGAGGAGGACGTGCGCGGGATCCTGAAGCAGCGGCAGGGCGAGCTGGATTTCGGCTATCTTCAGCCGCGGCTGGAGGAGCTGGCGCGTCTGCTGGAGCAGTCGGAGTTTTTGACCCGTTGGCAGTACTGACTGGCCGAGCTTGCGGCCGGGAGGTGAGGGTGCGACGTGGCGGGAAGCCCTCCTGCCGCTTTGGTGACCTGAGCGGAGGTTCAGAGTTGCCCGACTGATGTCGCCGGACCCCCAGAGGGCCATTGAGCTTGAGCGGGCGTGCGTGCAGAGGTCGAAGCGGGGCGGGAAAGGTGCGGTGCGGCCGCGGGCACGCGGGGTCTGTTAGCGCGATCCCCCCCGTGATGGGGGGATGGCTCGTCGTGGCCAACGCACGCCGGGGGGCGCGGCGGCAGGCCTTTCGTAGGCCCCGGCCAGGCCGGGGGTTGGGCGAGGATGGCCATCGCGGTCGAAGGGAATGCGGTTGGGGAGTGCTCCGACGGGAACAAGAGGCGGAAATGGCGCATCCTGCCAGGAAAACGGGGGAATGGCAAAGGTGGTCGCCTGCAGGAGGTTGCCATCAGGGCTGGGGCGGTAGTTGCCGCCGGCGGCATCCTGAAGCTGGGGAAGGAGGGAATTGATGGCGTTCTCCGCGCGCAGCTGGGTCTCGTTGCAGGTGGGGTTGGCGGGCGGACACCCCTCTTCACCCCCCTCGATCCCCAGGGGATGGTCCGCTGCACCGTTCCAGATGACGTTACCGCGGATCTGAAGGTTGGTGTCGCTGTGGGCAGGGCTGGGAATGTGGGAGGCCGGGGAGGCGGTCAGGGGAGGGG
>JABRVY010000452.1:0-1371 GCA_039961755.1 Acidobacteriota bacterium
CAGCGGAACTCCCCTCAAGCTCCCCGCCCTGCCCGCCGGCGCCGCCCCCGGCAGCACCCGGCGGGTGCTGCTGCTCTCCCCCCAGGAGGAGGTGATCCGGCTGGCTGCCGGCCTGAACTTCCTGCACACCTACCCCTACGGCTGCACCGAACAGCGCCTGGCCGCCAGCCGTGCCTTCGTGGCCCACGGCGCCCTCATGCAGGCCCTGGGGATGGCCGAGCAGCGGCAGCTCGAGCAGGCGGTGCGGGATACCGTCGTCTGGCTGGGTCGGGCCACCGACGGCGAGGGCCTGGTGGCCTTCTGGCCGGGGGATCGCGGTTCGGTGGTTCTCACCGCTTGGGCGCTGCTGTTCCTGGAGGAGGCGAGGGCGGCTGGCTTCGCCGTCGAGGCGAAGCTGGCCGAGCGCTACCTCAAGGTGCTGGAGAGCTCGCTGCGCAGCGACTTCCGCCGCCTGCTGCCGGGGGCGGAGATGTGGGAGCGCTCCTGGGCGCTGCTGGCGCTGGCCCGGGCGGGCCGCTTCAACTCCGGCTACGCCGCCGAGCTGGCCCGCCGGATGGAGTTCCTGGACCTCGAGACCACCGCCCAGGTGCTGCTCGCCCTGCGGCACGGCGGGCAGGGGGAAACCAGGGCCGCCCGGGACCTGGTCCAGCGGCTGTGGGGGGCGGTGCAGGTGCGCTCCCACCAGGGGCGGGACGTCTACGGCGGGCTGGCCGGGGTGGCGAGCCCCAGGGAGCCGCGCATCTTTCCCACCGAGGCGCGCACCCTGGCCACGATGGTGAGCGCCCTGGGCGCCGGGGAGCGCGCTCACCCCAAGTGGCCCCCTCTCTTCGGGGCGCTGCTCAACCTGGGGGCGGGGGACGGCTGGGGGAACACCAACGCCAACGCCGCCGGCTGCCTGGCCCTGGCCGAGGTGCTGGCCCGCCCCCAGCGAGGGGAGCCGGCGCGACGGGTCACGCTGGCCTCTCGCACCGGCAGGGAGGCGCTGCGCTGGGAGCCGGGACAGGCGCCCCTGCGACGGGTGCTCCTCCATCCCGACGAGGCGGTGCTCACCCTGGAGGAGGGACCGCCCTTGACGGTGTACGTGGAGACCCGCTACCTGCCGGTCAAGCCCGAGCCGGCGGGCACCGCCGGGCTGGCGGTGAGCCGCCAGTGGTGGCGGGTGGAGGAGGGGGAAGCGCCGCTGCAGCGCATGCCCCTGGAGGGGGCGGCGCCGGTGGAGCTGGCCGTGGGAGAGGTGGTGGAGGAGCACGTGGAGCTGGTCAACCCGGAGGAACGCTTCTACGTGGCGGTGAGCGTGCCCCTGGCGGCGGGGATGGAGCCGTTGAACCCCCACCTGGCCACCGCCCCGCCCGAGGCGAGGCCCTCCCGGGC
>JABRVY010000453.1:0-1186 GCA_039961755.1 Acidobacteriota bacterium
TGCCTCGCCGCTCTCGCCAGCCATCGCGATGACCGCGATCACCTCGTCCACTGGCACCGTCTCGCCGGGCTTGCGCAGGATGCGCAGCACCCGCCCGCTGGCCGGTGCCGGTACCTCGGCGTCCACCTTGTCGGTGGAGATTTCCAGGAGCGGCTCGTCCTTGACGATTTCCTGCCCCTCCTCCTTGAACCAGCGGACGATGGTCCCCTCGGTAATGGATTCGCCCATCTGCGGCATGACCACGTTGGTTGGCATCGCTGTCTCCCTCGTCGAACTCTCTGCCCGTTCCTTTGAAGGCGCGCGCACGTCGCTCCATTCCTAGATGTGGATGGCGGCCCCATGCACCGCCTCGGCCGCCTCGTGGATGGCCTCGTGCAGAGTTGGGTGGGCGTGGATGGTGCGAATGAGCTCTTCCACGGTGAGCTCCCCCCGCATGGCCGCCTCGGCCTCGGCGATCAGCTCGGTGGCGTGGGGACCGACGATGTGCACGCCGAGGATCTCGTCGTCGTGGGCATCCGCGACGATCTTGACGAACCCCCCGCTGTCGTTGAGGATGGCCGCCTTGCCGATGGCCGAGAAGGGGAAGCTGCCGGTGCGCAGCGGGCGGCCGCCCTCGCGGGCCTGCGCCTCGGTGAGCCCGATGGAGCCCACCTCTGGCCAGCAGTAGGTGCAGTTGGGTACCTGGCGGTAGTTGATGATCGGCGGGTTGGCCCCCGCCATGTGCTCCACCGCGTGGATCCCTTCGGCGGAGGCCACATGGGCCAGCCAGGGGGTGTCGATGAGGTCGCCGATGGCGTAGACCCCCTCCGCGGTGGTGCGGTAGTGGCTGTCCACCACCACCCGGCCGCGCTCCAGCTGTACCCCGGCGCGCTCCAGCCCCAGCCCCTCGGTGACCGCCCGCCGGCCCACTGCCAGGAGCAGCCGCTCGGCGCCAAAACTCACCGGCTCTTCACCCTTTCGCCCGGTCGCCCGCACCCCGCTCTCGTCCGTTTCCACGCTGTCGATGTTCACTCCGGTGTGCACCTCGATGCCCTGCTTCTTGAACGCCCGCGCCACCTCTGCCGAAACGTCGGCGTCCTCCAGGGGCAGCACGCGCTCCAGGAGTTCCACCACCGTGACCCGGGCCCCGAAGCGGGAGTAGATCGAGGCGAACTCCATACCCACCGCCCCGGCCCCCAGCACCAGC
>JABRVY010000454.1:0-11042 GCA_039961755.1 Acidobacteriota bacterium
CCTCCAGTCGCCGGCGCAGCGGCATCGGGCCCAGCGGGGTCAACACCAGCTGCGGGGTGGCCACCACCAGCTCGCTCCCCGGGACTACCCCCAGCCGGGCGGCCAGGACGCGGTTCACCTCCACCCGCGGCAGCCCGCTCACCATCTCCAGCTCCGCCGGCACGGCCAGCCCGCCTGCCATGCACCACACCGCCGTGCTGCGCACCTCCTCCACCTCCAGGTCCGGGTGCCGCCGCCGCAGCTCATCGAGCCAGTCGCCGCCGGGCAACTCGCTGCCCCGAGCGGGAACCAGTCGCGCGTGGACCCCCCCCCGCTCCAGCTGGGTGCGGATGGTGTGCTGGAAGCCCTCCAGCAAGGCCAGGGTGACCACCAGGGCCATGGCGCCCAGCGCCATGGCGACCAGGGAGATGGCACTCACGGCGCCAACGTGGGTGCGGCGGCGCAGGGCCAGCAGCCAGCGACCGGTGAGGAGGGTTACCGCGGACATGGACAGGAGCAGGCAAGGGGCTGGCGGCCGGCGGATACTGCGCCAGGGGTGAGAGCGGGGCGTCGGCCTTCAGAGCCCTGCGGACGGAGCAGGGGGGAGAGGGCGGGGGGAAGAGAACCCATGCTACCCCTCGCGGGGACGCAGCAAAGGAAAGAGGATGACGTCCCGAATCGAGGCGCTGTCGGTGAGCAGCATGACCAGGCGATCGATGCCGATCCCTTCACCGGCAGTGGGGGGCATGCCGTGCTCCAGGGCGAGCAAGTAGTCCTCGTCAACCACCCCTCCCCCCAGCCGTACCTGTTCCTCGAAGCGGGCCCGCTGATCGTCCGGATCGTTGAGCTCGGAAAAGGCGTTGGCCACCTCCATGCCGGCGATGTACAGCTCGAACCGCTCCACCAGGTGGGGTTCGGCCGGCTTGCGCTTGGCCAGCGGCGAAATGTCGGCGGGAAAGTCGGTGATGAAGGTGGGGTCGAGCAGGTTGCGCTCGGCAGTGGCCTCGAAGATCTCGGCGAGGAGCTTGCCCGAGGACAGCCGCTGGGTGTTCTCCACCCCCAGCGTTGAGGCGGCCCGCTCCAGGCGCAGGCGATCATCGAGGTCGGCAGCCTCCAGGGACGAGGAGCCGAGAACCGCCTCCCTCATGGTCAGCCGACGCCACGGCGGGGTGAGGTTGACGAATCCGTTTCCCCGCGGTAGTCGCAGGCTCCCCACCACCTCCCGCGCCACCTCGGCAATGAGCTCCTCGGTGAGATCCATCAGCTCCCGATAGGTGGCGTAGGCCCAGTAGAACTCCAGCATGGTGAACTCGGGGTTGTGCTGAGTGGAAATCCCCTCGTTACGGAAGTTGCGGTTGATCTCGAAGACCCGTTCGAACCCGCCCACTACCAGCCGCTTCAGGTACAGCTCCGGGGCGATGCGCAGGTACAGTTGCATGTCCAGGGTGTTGTGGTGGGTCACGAAGGGCCGGGCGGTGGCGCCGCCGGGGATGGGGTGCATCATCGGCGTTTCCACCTCGAGAAACCCTCGTCCCTCGAGAAAGCGCCTGATCGCCGCCACCACCGCTGCCCGCACCTGGAAAACCCGGCGCGCTTCGGGGTTGGTGGCCAGATCCAGGTAGCGCTGGCGGGCGCGCAGCTCCCGGTCGGTGATCCCGTGCCACTTCTCGGGCCAGGGCTGCAGCGCCTTGGCCAGGACCTCGAGATGAGCCGCACGTACCGTCAGCTCGCCGGTGCGGGTGCGGAAAAGCACCCCCTCCACGCCGAGGAAGTCGCCCAGATCCAGCGCCTCCAGCAGCGAGAATCGCTCCTCTCCCAGCTCATCGCGCTTGAAGTACGCCTGCAACCGGCCATCGCCGTCGGACAGGTCCGCGAAGGCCGTCTTGCCGTGTCGCCGCAGCGCCGTCACCCGTCCGGCGACGCGGGCTCTCGGCGCCTCCTGATCCAACTGCTCCCCCGAGAGGGCGGCAAAGCGACCGGCCACCTCGCTTACTCGCCCGTCCACGGGAAAGCGAGCCGGGTAGGGGTCCACCCCCCGCCGACGCAGCTCCTCCAGCTTGGCCCGCCGGTGCGCCCGCAGCACCTCGATGGGTTCCAAGACGCCCTCCTCCCGCCCTCTGCGCTCGACCGCCGCAGCGCCGACACAGGGCGCAGCATTGTACTCCGCTTACCTGACTCGCTCGCGGCTCCTCGCACCACTGCCGAGAGGGCTCCCCGGATGCAAAGCGGGGGAGCTTCAACCGCGGTCCCGGAAGTCCAACGATGTCTCGGCATATATCTATTTAGCTGAATCGGCCGCCGGTTGACATGACAGATTCTCGACCTTACAATGACCGTGTGATGACGCCTCGCTTTCACTGAGGTCCCACGGTTCGCCCCGGTGGGGCGAGCACGGGAGACCCTTTCCGGAACTCGGCGCGTTGCCAGAGGCGGCTAGTCATCACTCACCGCGGGCCCCCGAGTTGAGCACGGATGTTTTTCCTTTCCTGGCACTTGAGTAGATCTACGAGAAGAGGAGGAGATATGGCCCCCATCGTGCTTCTCATACCTTTGCTGGCCCTGGCCGGCGCCGGTCCTCCCGGGGGGAAACCGGCTACCACCGCGTGGGGCGTCTGCGCCGACTGTCACGAGCAAGTCGCCGCTCCCTTCGCGCGCAGCACGCACGGCCGCCTGAAGTCCTGGGAGGTGCGCGGCGGCGAGGTGGGGTGTGCCGCCTGTCACGGCGACCCCACCCAGCACCTGGACACCGGTGACGTGGAGGGCCTGGTGCGCTTCACCGGCGATCCCGCTGGCGACAGCGCCGCCTGCCTGACCTGTCACGCCAGCCGAGGCGCCGAGGAGTGGTCGGCGGCGGCGCACGCGCATCAACTCGCCTGCACCGAGTGCCACTCCATCCATACCGTGAAGGCGCCGACCTCCACCTGTGCCTCCTGCCACCAGGAGGTGCAGGCCCTCATGCTCCTTCCCTCCCACCACCCGGTGAAGGAGGGAAAGATGACCTGCGCCTCCTGCCACAACGTGCACCGGGCCAACCCCGGGGCGCTGCGGACCGAGGGGCGGCTCAATGACCTGTGCTTCACCTGCCACCAGGCCCAGGAAGGGCCGTTCATCTTCCAGCACGCCCCGGTGGAGGAGGATTGCACCATCTGTCACACCCCCCACGGGTCGGTGGCGGACAACCTCCTGGTTGCCAACGACCCGGTGATCTGCCTGCAGTGCCACAGCTTCCACTTCCACATGGGGAAGAAGCCGGTGGATACCGCCGGCACCGTCATCGTGGGCGGCAAGCCGTACCCCAACGTGCTGGGAAAGTACGGATACAGCATGAGCTTTGGCACGAAGTGCACGCAGTGCCACACCAAGGTCCACGGCTCTGACTTGCCCTCCCAGGGCATCACGAGCCAGGGCCGCAACCTCACCCGTTAGGAGAAGGCCATGCGAAGAGTCATACATGTTTCGCTCGTTCTGGCACTCCTCGCTGGCCCGGCGCTGGCCCAAACCACGGGGACGGTCACCGTGGGGGGGCGCGCCGTGGATGACCACGGCAAGGCCGAGCGGGCCGCCGAGTACCTCCCCACCACCTCGGGGTCGGAGCTGCAGCTGGTCCTGGAGGCGGCCTTCGACAAGCTGTTCATCGCCGTATCCAGTGACGCCCGCGAGGGACACGACCAGGTGCACCAGCTGGCCGTTGACATCAACCGTCTGGTGCGTTCCCATACCTCCTTCACTCGACTTCCCCATCGGCTCGTCCACGACCCGCTACTCAATCTGCGGGGAGCGGTCAAGATGCCGGTGGTCACCTGGTCCACGGACCTGGACCCCACGGCCAGGTACCGTGTGAACTACGATCTCCTTGACCACCGCACCGACCTGCAGATTCCCTCGGCAGGGTGGCTCACCGTTTCAGCCGTGTACCGCGAGCAGTGGCGGGAGGGACACCGGCAAGCCCTGGCCCTGTCCCACTGCTCCACCTGCCACGTGCTGTCGCAGACCCGCAAGGTGGACGAGCGCACCCGGGACGCCGGGGTCGTTGCCCAGGTGCGGGGGAAGGCGTGGAAGCTGGAGGGCAGCTTCATCTCCCGGGAGTTCGAGGAGCGGGCCCCCGCCCCCACCCGGACTTACGAGCTGGCCGAGCAGCCCGCCCTGCGCCAGCCGCTCTTCAACGACCGCATCTGGTACGACTCGCGCAATGGCCCGCTCCCCTACGGAGTGATCCCGCCCAGTGAAAAGGACACCGCCACCCTGCGCATCTCCAACCCCAACCTGGCCGGCTTCTCCCTGGCCTTGAGCGCAGCCTCTACCCGGCTCGAAAACCTCACCACCAACAACAAGGTGGACTTCGATGCCCTGGCCCTGGCAGTGGGGCGGCGCCTGGGGAAGAAGGGCACCTTCGCCCTGCGCGCCCGTTCCTACAGCATCGACTCCACCGACTACTTCGTCGACGTGCCGGAGCCCAAGGCCGTGGCCGGCCCCTACGCCGGCAAGAGTTACTACGAGCGGTACGGCTTCCAGCCGGACTTCCTGCGCCAGTCGGCCATCGACCGGGACGTGCTGGAGGCCTCGGCCCGTCTCTCCTACCGCCTGGGCAAGGGGAGCTCCCTCATCGGCGAGTACACCTTCCAGAACATCGACCGGGCCAACTACGAGGTGGCCCCCGACAAGACCGACACCCTGTTGCAGCGCGTCAAGCTGGCCCTCACCGCCCGCCCCGTCAAAGGCGTCAATCTGCGCCTGGAAGGGGTCGCGGCGGACATCCGGCGTCCCTTCATGACCCAGAACACCGCCTGCCAGCCGGGTCCGCTGCAAACCACGCCCGTGGGTTCGCCGATTCTCCCGGGTTCCACCCAGTACTTCGAGATTTACGCCTCCCGAATCGGCGACATGACCGCCTCACCTTCGTCCTACGTGGAGCTCAAGGGCTCGGCGGGCCTCACCCTTGGGCGCAGCACCACCGCCTCTCTCTCGCTGCGCCGGTGGGACGGCGACAACACCGACCAGGACCTCACCCAGTGGTCCCACACCACCACCGCCGCCACGGCGCAGGTGGCCTGGGCCCCCGCCGAGACGTTCCAGGCCTTTGTCGCTGCCAGCGCCGGCAAGCGCGAGCTGGAAAGCTGGGTGTGCGTCCCCCTGATGGATGGTTGAGCGGCGGGAGCTACACTCGGCCAGTTTGGCACGAGCGGCGCTTGACTCTCCTCGGAAATGACCTACTCCACCCTGGCGACGGGCACCACCCTCAAGGCCGGTTCCCGCGTCACCCTGGGCCTCGATGCCAGCTACACCAAGGCCAAGGAAGAGCCTGACCCCCTGGGGCTGGGGGCACCCCCGGACATCCTTGCCAAGCTCACCGGTTTCTCCTACGACTTCACCCTCTGGCACACCTACTCCCGGCTCGAGTCCACCTCCTGGGACGCCACCTTCCGCGCCGAGGCCCGCCTGGCGGCTCGCCTGGCGGGACTCTTCTCCTACACCTACATGGACTTCAACGATAACGCCCGCTACCTCGACAACCTCTCGGGCAACCTGGACATCGTCCGTCTGGCCCTGCGCTGGACCTTGTGATCTGACCCTCGAACACTCCCACCCGCCGCCGGGACCCCCCCCGGCGGCGGGTCTTTTTTGCCCGCTCCGAGAAAGCCGGTGCAGCAAGGCCGCTCGGGCCATTCACGGTCACCGGCACCGACACGGTGACGGCCACCGACACCGACACGGACACGGACACGGACACGGACACGGGCACGAACACAGGCACGGACACGGGCACGAACACGGGCACGGACACGGGCACGGTCACCGCGCACCGGCACGTCACCCTCGTGGGTCGCCGTTCAACCCCTTTCGTGTCCGCCCCGCTCTCGGGCGCCCGCCCTTCTCGGCCGTCCGGCGCTGCCGTTTGGGTGATGACAAAATCCCCGCGCTGCCACGTCTATAGGACATGGCACTGGCGCTGGCTGAGCGGGTGGAGGCCCTATCCGTGCAGATTGACCGACCCGACGGGCGAGACCAACAGCTGCTGGCAGCGTTCGCCACTTTGGGGCAGGGCGACCTCGCGGCTCTCGAACAACTCTGGGACCTCGTGGCGGAGCAGCTCTACGCCCTCGCCCTCTGGCGGTCAGGTTCGAGGCAGGACGCCGAAGACGCCGTGCAGGACGTTTTCGTTCGCCTGGCATGCAACCCGGCCGCGGCGTCGCGCGTCAGGTGGCCGAGGGCTTACCTCCTGGCCATGGCCCATCGGGCCACCGTGGATCGGATGCGGCGGCGACGCACCGACCCCCTCGAGGAGGCGTTTCTCGTCCCCTCGGATGAAGGGCCCCCGACGTTCGAAGGTCGCCGGCTCAACGAGGCTCTCGCCGCCCTGCCGGCGCCCCAGCGGGAGGTTGTCTATCTGCGTCACTGGGCAGATCTCAGTTTCAAGGAGATCGCTGCCGTCACCGGCGTGCCAACGTTCACCGCCGCCAGTCGCTACCGCCTGGCGGTGCAGAGGCTACGTTCGTCATTGGGAGTCTAGGAGATGAACAACGATTTCTTCGTCGGGTTTCGCCCGCCCTCGCCGCCGCCGGGGTTGCGCGCGCGGGTTCTCACCGCGGCCCGCAGCTCGAACTCCCGCTCGGCGCCTTGGCCTCTGCTGGGGAGGTTCGAGCTTGCCTGGCTGGGGGCGGCACTGGTGTTGATCGCCGCGCATGGGATTCTTTTCGCCGTGCAGACGACCGGGGCCGCTGCCGGGGAAGTGGCCCGGGCGCAGGTGCCGCTCACCGGAGACCCCCCCCTGGATGTTCTGGTCACCGCCGAAGCCCGCCGGTGGGCGCAGGAGTGCCGCCGCAACCTGTTGACCGAGGTGGAACAGTGAAACGCAACCCTGCCCGAGGAGAGCGCTCATGAGGTTTCGTTCTGTGGTTCGCTGGGTCGTGCGAGTGGTCCTGATTCTGGGGGTGGTCGTGCTGGGTGCTGGCCTGGCCGCCCGGCTGTGGGGCCAGCATCGCTTGCGGCAGGCGAAAGAATCTGCCCGGGAGGCCTTCGCGGGCCTTTCCCTCGACAACTGTCGAGCTGCGATCTACGCCAGCGGCGATGACGCCGCGCCGCTTTTGCGCGCCGGAGCGGCGGCCTGGTCCATCTCCGAGAAAGATATTTCTTTCCTCGGGCACTTGAGCGCCCGCCCTTCGTCTTCCTGGAGCCAGGAAGAGGAAGGCCGTGCCCGCTCCCTCCTGGCAGGGCAGACGACCGCTCTGGAACTCTTTCACCGGGCCGTCGAGGGCCCGTTCGCGGTCTCGCCGGTGGTGACCTCGACCGACACCCCCGGCGTCGACCCGATCCTCCTGACCCTCATGCGTAGCGCCCGCCTGCTCGCCGTCCACGCTCAGCTGGCAGCGAGCACGGGGGACACGCCAGTCGCCCTCGCCAGCCTCACCGCCCTGGCCACCCTGGCCACCTCCCTCCAGAACAGTGACGGGACGCTTCCCCTGCTGGTCGGCAGCGCCGCGGAGAAATTGCTCCATCGCGCCCTGCAGCGCTTCATCGAAGATCCAGCCACCGACATTACGACCTACCAGCATCTTGCCGCCATCATCCCGGACTCGGACATCAAGGTTCGGTGGCGCTGCGCCCTCCTGCGTGATCGCGCCGTGTCCGAAGCGCGGGTAGCCAGAGAGGTCGAAGCCAGCGGCGGTGGGCGCACCAGCTCCATTCTCCAGCGCCTGAGCCCCTTCGCCCCGCTCATGGAGGCGCAACTGGTGGCCCTGGACGCCAGACTGGCCAGGGCCATCGACGAGCCCTACGGACACAAGCCGGACTGGAGCACTCAGCCCTCCCGCTGGCGGGACGGGGTGGTGCCGGCGATTGTGGCCCCCAATCTCATCGGCGCTGCGGCACGCTCCCAGCACCTGCTCGCCAGCCGTCAGCTGGTGCGCACCGCCATCGCCCTGCGCCAGCTCGGCCTGGCGAGGGGCTCCTACCCCCCGGCACTGGACGCGGTTCCCGGCGCTGACCTCCCCGATCCGTTCACCGGTGAGCGACTCCACTACGCCCTCGACGACCACGGCGGCGCGATCCTGTCCTCCCCTGGAACGGAGCAACTGCTCGGCGAAATCGTTGCGACCGACCGCGTCGGTCTACCATCACCCACTCGTTTTCACCTTCCGCCACTCGCTCCCCCCTCCGCTCCGTAAAACGGACCACCCGCTCGCCATCGGCAGCCCGGCCGTATCGGTCGAGCCCCACGGCGGGGGCACGGGCAGGGACACCGGTCACGCGCACGGACACCGACACGGACACGGGCAGGGACACCGGTCACGCGCACGGACACGGCTGGCGGCCCGCTCCCGCTCGAAGGGGATCTCTAGATGTACCCCACTTGCCGGTAGCGGGCGATCTTCTCCGGGACCACCCGCTCCCAGTACTCGGCGAAATCGAAGCGCGAGTAGTCGTGGCTCGGCGCCGGGCCGGTGTCCACCAGCAGGCAGCGGCATTCCTCACCGTCCACCACGACGAAGATGTTGTTGGGGGACAACGAGGTCTTGGCTTCGGGGTACTTCTCGAACAGTTCGATCAGGCGAAGGGTGAAGCGCTCCACCTCCCGGCGCACCCGCCGGTGCAGCGGCGCCTCGGAGGGTCCCAACTGGTCATACAGCACCGCCAGCGACTGCCCGGCCAGCCGCTCCTTGATGCAGTAGCTGCCCCAGGGGTCGTAGTCGAGGATGGCCGGAACGGGGATCCCTTGGCCGCAGAAGAAGGCGGTCACTTCGCACTCCTCGCGGATGTGCTCGCGGGAGTAGGCGCGCGGTTTGGCCAGCTTGAGCACCGAGTCGCCGGCTTCCTCATAGTCGAAGACCACGCCGTTTTCCCCCTCGCCCACCTTGGGCAGGCGCACGGTGCAGCGCCGCGGTCCGAGATCCAGCGGCACCCCACCTTGCCCGGCCGCTGCCAGCTGGGCGAGCACGTGGCTCGATTCGCTGTCCAGGTAGAGGTCGCGCAGGTCGGCCCCCAGAGTGGCCACATAAGCCCGCGGACCGAAGGTCAGCACCTCCGCCACCACTTCCTCGGTGAGGAAGAGCTCCCTGTAGCCGGCCGCCTTCAGGGCCTCCACCACCTCGGCGACCGAGGAGTACTGGGGCGCCAGGAGCAGCTCGGCGAGGCCAACGTCCCGCCCCGACGGAGCCTCCCAGCCACAGGCGCGACAGCGCTCCAGCCGGACGTTGGGAACGCGCACAGAGTTGGCTCCCAGGGCAACCTCCCGGGTCACCTCGACGGTGACCAGCAGCCCTTCCTCGCAGCACGGGCAGATGTCGTTGATGGCCGCCATGGTCCTACGCCGTCCCCCTCCCCGCCGCGGCGGTTTGCAGCAGTCGCTCGTGGGAGGAGTCGAGGGCGTGCAGCCGCTCCGCCAGGGTCACGGCGATGTTGTGGATCAGCTTGTAGGGGGCGGTCAACTTGGCCTCCAGGAGCTGCTCGAAGGCGTCGTGGTCAATGCGGATGAGCTTGCACGGCGTGGCCGCCACGATGGTCATGGAGCGGGGGACCTTGAGCAGGAACGCCATTTCACCCAGCACCGCCCCCTTGCCGATGCGCACGTGCCAGTACCCCGGACTGCCGGGGCGCCCCCGCCGGGCCTCCACCTCGCCCTCCAGCACCAGGTAGAAGCACTCGCCGATTTCACCCTCCCGCAGCACCACCTCCTCCGGCTCGAACTCCACCGTGCGCGCGATCTTCAACAGCACCAGAACTTCCGCCGGGGTGAGGCCGCGGAACACCTCGAACTCCCTGGCCTCCCTCCGCTCCGTCTCCGTCACCTCCTGGGGCAGCAGCCACTGCAGGTAGCCGGTACGCTGGTACTTGGCGATGCGCTCCGGCAGCACCTCGTTCCAGTAGGTCTGGAAGGTGAACCCTTCGTAACTCTTCTTGAGGGTGGTGCCGGGATCGATGAGAACGAAGCGGGGAGGATCGTGGAAGTGGTCGCCCTCGCGCAGCACGTAGATGTTGTTCGGGCTGATGGACACCTTGCAGTCGGGGCGACGCTCGAACAGCCGTAGCAGGCGGGTGAGAAACTGCTCCAGTCCCTGCAGGATCACCCGCTGGGCGTAGGGGGAGAGGCGGGAGAAGCGCAGGTACAGGCTGGTCACCGACTCGCCGTCGATGAACTCCTTGATGCAGTAGCGACCCAGGGGGTCCATGTGCAGGATGCGCGGCACCACCACCCCCTCGCCCAGGAAGAAGTCGGTGGTCATGGACTCCTCCAGCAGGCGCTCGCGGCACACCGCCGCCTCCTTGGCCACCTTCAGGACCAGCGGTACACCGGCCTCGGGCAGCGGCAGGGTGTGGCCGCGCAGGCGAAAGACGATCCCCCGATCCCCCTCGCCGAGGGGGGGCAGGGTGAGTTTCAGGCGCACGCCTCCGTACAGCAGGTCTACCTTGGTGGCGCCGCCCCGGGTGGCGGCCCGCACCGCATCCAGGAAATCCGCCGCCTGCCGTTCCAGCTCCTGCTCCTTCTCACCCGTCGTCGGATCGGTCATCATCGCCGGCGCACCCCTCCCCGCCGCGGCGCGTTCCCCCTGCGCATGGCGGTCCTTGCATGCATTGCCTGGATCATAGCGCAGGTCTCACGTCCCCAGGCCAGCCATCGCCTGCCGGGCCAGCAGCAGCTCCGGCGAGACCGGTTCGAGGCCCAGGAGCAGGTCGCCACGATCGAGCGCTTCCCCCAGCAGCGCCAACGCGGCGGCGGCTGACCACGGCAGAAAGGGCAGGCAGGCAACGGCCATCAAGCTCGCTCGCACGGCCACAGCGCCTCCGGGCAAGCTCCCCTCGCCAGCCTTCAAGCGCCGCAGCGCCAGCATGGAGCGCCCCAACCCCAGGCCCACCGCCACCGGCCAGGCCCCGACCAGAACCGCCAGCAGAAAGGACGCCCCCAGGGTCGCCTCTCCGCCATGCAACCGCACCGGTCGCAGACGGGGGATCGCCCGGTAGACGCCGTCGATGGCTACCACCAGCCCAGCCCCGGCCAGCGCCGCCGCCCACCCCAGGGGGCGATCGACGCCCCAGCTCGCCGGCACCAGCAACGATGCCGCCCCCAGACC
>JABRVY010000455.1:0-3661 GCA_039961755.1 Acidobacteriota bacterium
GCTTCTACTGCGAGGCCGGATTTCGCCGCGCTGGCGGGCGTACTCGGGGACTCGGGCGCTGCGCCGTACGCTTGAGAGTACGGCTCGCGCCCTCGCCCCTACGCGCGCCCGCCATCATCGGCGTCTCCGGCCTCTCGTCACGAACCCAACCGCGGTTTTCGGGCTCAGGGCTCCAGCTCGGCGGGGGTGGGGGTTGGCCGGCGCGGGCCGCCGCCCACTTCGGGGGAGAGGCCCACCTTGCAGGAGCCGGCGTGGGCGATCATCGCCACCACCAGGGCGAGCAGCGCCACCCCCAGGGCGGCCAGGAAATACTCGCCGGGGTTGCGTCCCTTGCTGCGTCGGCGTGGTGGAGTGCGGGTCTTCTTCGCCATTGCCCGGGAATTCTACCGAAGCGTACGCCTCCGCGGAGCGGCCGCCGGCGCTACCCCCGCAGCGTCAGCAGGGGGAGGAGCCCGGCCAGCGCCAGCATGCCCAGGCCCGCCAGCCCCCGCCACCCCGTGGCGCGGTCGGCGAAGGCCAGCGCGTAGAAGCCCTTGGCCAGGTTGTTGGCGGCCGCCGCCAGCACCACCGCCGCCGCGGCCACCCCCAGGGGCGTGACCGCGCCGGCGGTTTGCGTGAGGGAGAGGATGAAGGGGTCCACGTCGGTCACCCCGAGCACCAGCGCCATCACGTACACGCCGGTGCTGCCCAGGTGCTCCAGCACCAGCTCGCTGCCCACCAGCACGGCCAGGAAGACTGCGGCGAAGGCGAAGGCGGCGCCCATCTCCAGGGGGTTGCGGGGCGGCTCGGCGGCCGACGGAGGCTGGCCCGAACTGTCCGAGCGTCGCGCCCACAGCAGGCCGGCGGCGGCCGCCGCCAGGCCCAGGGCGACGAACGGCACCGCCAGATGGCTGGCCAGCTCGCGGTTGAAGATGGCCAGCAGCACGGCCAGGCGCAGGTACATCATCCCCGAGGCCATCACCATGGCACCGCCGAACAGGGTCGGCTGGCGGGCCTGGCCGGCGCGTCGGGCCAGGGCCACGGTGGTGACGGTGGAGGAGTAAACCCCGCCCAGCACGGCGGTGAGCACCACTCCCCCCCGTTCCCGGGTGAGCCGCTGCAGCAGGTAGGACCCGTACGAGATGCCGCTCACCGCCACCACCACCAGCCAGGTGGTGAAGGGGTTGATGTGGAAGCGGGTGAACTCGCGGTTCGGCACCACCGGCAGGATCACCGCGGTGAGGAGGAGAAACTGGGTAAAGATGACGACCTCCTGGGAGGGCAGGCGGCGGGAGAGGGCCTCCAGGCCCGCCTTGAACTCCAGCAGCAGGACGCAGACCACCACCAGCGCCGTGGCGATCCAGTAGTCGCCGCGCACCATCAGCGGCCCCAGGAAAAAGGTGAGGAGGCCGGTGAACTCGGTGGTGACGCCCGCCTCGTCGGCGCTGGCCAGCTTGTGCCGGTAGGAGAGGAGCAGGAACGCCCCCACGATGGCCAGGCCGCCCAGCACGGCAAAGACGTTGGCGTCTCCCAGGCGGGCGACGGCGTAGCCGGTGAGGCCGATGATGGGGAAGGTGCGCACCCCCCCGAAGATGTAGTGCCCGGCCTGGGCCTTGCGCCGCTCCCGCTCCAGCCCCAGCAGGAAAGAGAGGAAAAGGACCAGCAGGATGTCGAGCGCTGCCGGCTGGCCCAAGAATCCCGCGGCGGTGGTGACCTCCTGGCTCACGCCCCCATGCTAGCGCAGGTGGGGGGCGAAGCGGCCCATCCCCTCTCTACAGGCGGCGGGCGGCGGCGAGGCGAGCGAGGGCGGCGTGGTGGGTGCGGTCGGCGTCGGCGAGGGACTGCAGGAGCTGCGCCACCTCGGGCACCGCCGCCGCCACCGCCTGGCGATAGTGGCTCTCGGCGGCAGACCCCTCCAGGGCCATGGCGGTGCGCAGCGCTGCTCCCAGGGTCGGGGAGGAGCCGTTGGCGCGCAGGGTGCGGCTGGCGGCAAGGCAGCGGTGCACCGCCTCGGCGCTGGCGTCGATGGTGCCGGCGAACAGGGTGGGGTTCTGGCGGGCCAGCCGCCGGATGTGTTCCACCATGGTGGCGTGCCGCTTCTCGTCCATGGCCAGGCGGAAGAAGATGCGCGCCGCCTCCCGGTCGGCCGCGAAGGTCTCGGCCAGCCACTCGTACAGCGTCTGCATTTCCCTCTCCAGCTCTTCCAGCGGCCGCAGCAGCACCTGGATCTCCATGCGCTCTCCCCTCCCCTGGCTCGGTTGATCCTCTGGTGGTGACCAACCATCCCGGCCATGGGATTCTTCCGCCCCCCAGGATGCTGCTACGGGGGCCGCTGGTGTTCGTCCGCGGCTGCCTCCGCCGGCCCGCCCCGCGCCAGGGTGGCGGCCCGCAGGGCGCGGATTTCGGCAGCGAGCTCGGCAACCTGGGCCTCCAGGGTGCGGGTGTTGTCGATGGTCATCTCGTCCACGAACACGGCGTTGGCCAGCGACAGTCCGAGAATGCCGCCGATCAACACGGCAACCACGAAATAGCCGCGGGCGGCCGCCGCCCAGCCGGGGTGGCTGGCGCGCTCGGCCAACAGGTCGGGGATCTCGTACCACCCCTCCACGGTGAACACCTTGAACAACGAGTAGAGGGACATCAGCGGGTTGCCGAAGTGCTCGGGGGCCAGCTCGCCGAACAGGAACGAGGCACCGGTGGCGAGGATGAAGTTGACCAGTGCCAGGGCCAGGAAAACCCCCACCGAGGCGCGCAGGGCGCGCCGGATTCCGGCCATGAGATGGTCCCGGTTGGGGATGAAGGTGAGCAGGCGGAACAGGCGAAACAATCTCCCCAGGCGCAGCAGCAGCACCACCGCGAAGCCGTGCAGGTCCACCAGGGGAGTGAGAAGCACCGGCAGGCTGGCCAGCACCACCAGGCCGTCGAACCGGTTCCACCCCGAGGCCAGGTAGCCCCGCCAGCTGGCCTGGCGGATCTTGAGCACCGCTTCGAGGAGGAAGAACACCACGCAGGCATAGTCCACCCAGAACCAGAGGGAGGCGGTGGTGTCGCGCTCGCTCTCGAAGCCCAGCATGAACAGCGCCAGGGCGTTGACGAGGATGGCCACCACCACGGTGCGCTCGTGGACGAGGGCGAAGGCCAGACGGTTCATGGCGCCGCCATTGTGCCGCATCCCGGCACGGGGTCGGGAGCGGAGACGGTAACCGTCAGCCGCTCCCTTCCATGGCGCCAGGTGAGCCGCGAGGTGTCGGTGGGTGCCCTCGGCGGCTGCACCGTCCCGCCACGGGGTGGGGAACGGCTCCCGAGCTCAGCCGCCGGTCGGTGCCGGCAGGACTGACCATGGCGTTGTCCGTGGTCGTCGAAGCGGTGGCCGGCGTTCTCGCCCGCGTTCCGGTTGCGACTATACCGCCTCGAGAACCGTGACCTTGTGCATCTGCACCGGAGTGCGGGGGCGGTCCCCGGGGCCGGTGGGGGTGCGCTCGATGGCCCGCACCACCTCCATGCCCTCGATCACCCGCCCGAACACCGGGTGCTTGGAGGGACCCGGGGTGAACCAGTCCAGGTAAGCGTTGTGGTTGGTGTTGATGAAGAACTGCGAGCCGCCGGAGTTGGGTCGGCCGGTGTTGGCCATGGAGAGGGTGCCGGGCTCGTTGGAAAAGCGTGCCGAGGGGAGGAACTCGTC